>JBDTUO010000594.1:0-1994 GCA_040007675.1 Rubrivivax sp. | reverse complement strand
GATCCGGCGCGTGCGACCGAACTGGCACAAACGCTGGACAAGATCAACCGCGAGCGGCGCGACGTCGAGGCCGGCATGCGCGAGCAGGCCGAAGTGCTGCTGCAGCAGCTGTGGCCCGAGCAGGCGATGACGGCGTCGGCGGGCACGCCGCCGGCGCTGGTGCTGTTCCACCCCGGTTTCCACGAGGGCGTGGTCGGCATCGTCGCCGGGCGGCTGAAGGACCGGCTGCACCGCCCGACCTTCGTGTTCGCGCGCGGCGCCGACGGTCGGCTCAAGGGCTCGGGGCGCTCGATCCCGGGCTTTCACCTGCGCGACGCGCTCGACCTCGTCGCCAAGCGGGCACCCGGCGTGCTGCTGCGCTTCGGTGGCCATGCGATGGCGGCCGGCTGCACGATAGAGGCCGACGCCTTCGAGGCCTTCGACGCGGCGCTGCAGGCCGTCGCCGCCGAGACGCTCGACGCCGCGGCGCTGACCCGCACGCTGCCGACCGACGGGCCGCTCGCGCAGGAATGGTTCAACGCGGAGACCGCCGCGCTGCTCGACGCCCAGGTCTGGGGCCCGGGCTTCGAGCCGCCGATGTTCTGCGATGCGGTGCAGGTGCTGCAGCAGCGCCTCGTCGCCGACAAGCACCTGAAGCTGCGCTTGCGCGTGGCCGGTGCGCTGCGCGACGCGATCTGGTTCGGCCGCGTCGAGCCGCTGCCCGAGCAGGTGCGCCTGGCGTACCGGCTGGCGGTCGACGAATGGCAGGGGCAGGCGCGGGTGCAGATGGTGGTCGAGTCGGCTGCGGACTGAGCGCTGCCTGTCGTGGCGGACGCATCGATGACCTTACCGGCCTGCGGGTGTCGCTCGCGCGTCACCATCGGCGCATGAAGAGCCATCGCCAGCGCACGATCCACCGGTCTGTCCTCGCCCTCGTCCTGGCGGCTGCGGCGCTGCCGGCGCTGGCGCTGCAGGCCGTGCCGGTCGTGCGCGGCCTGGTCGAGCCCTGGTCGCTGGCCTTCCTGCCCGACGGCCGCATGCTGGTCACCGAACGCGCCGGCCGCCTGCGCGTCGTCGCCGCCGATGGCCGCCTCGGCGCGCCGGTCACCGGCTTGCCGCCGATTGATGCCGGCGGCCAGTGCGGCTTGCTCGACGTCGTGCCGGACCCGCAGTTCGCACAGAACCGCTGGATCTACTGGAGCTACGCCGAGGCGGGCGACGGCGGCAACTCGACCGCGGTCGCGCGTGGCCGGCTCGACGCCGACGCCGGCCGCGTGACCGACGTCATGCCGGTCTTCGTGCAGCGGCCGAAGGTGCGCTCGAGTGCGCACTGCGGCTCGCGGCTGGTGTTCGCGCGCGACGGCCGTCTGTTCGTCACGCTCGGCGACCGTTTCAGCCGCAAGGACGACGCGCAGGACCTCGGCAACCACCTCGGCAAGATCGTGCGCGTCGAGGCCGACGGCCGGGTGCCGGCCGACAACCCGTTCGTCGATCAACCTGGCGCGGCCCCGGAGGTCTGGAGCCTGGGCCACCGCAACGTGCAGGGCGCTGCGCTGCACCCGGCGACCGGTGAGCTGTGGGCCGACGAGCATGGCCCGCAGGGCGGCGACGAGGTCAACCGCGTGCTCTCCGGGCGCAACTACGGCTGGCCGCTGGTCACCTACGGGCGCAACTACGGCAGCGGCACGCGCATCGGCGAAGAAGGGCCGAAAGCCGGCGTCGAGCCCCCGCTGCACCACTGGGTGCCGACCTCCATCGCGCCGAGCGGCATGGCCTTCCTGACCAGCGACCGTTACGAGGCGCGCCACCCGGGCTGGCGCGGCAGTGTGTTCGTCGGCGCGCTGCGCGCGCAGGTGCTGGTCCGGCTGACGCTCGACGGCAACCGCGTCGTCGGCGAGCAGCGCCTGCTCGACGGCGCGGCGCTGCGCGTGCGCGACGTGCGCCAGGGTCCGGACGGATGGCTCTACCTCGTCGCCGGCGGTGCCGAAGGACAGGTGCTGCGGCTCGAGCCCTGA
>JBDTUO010000593.1:0-1994 GCA_040007675.1 Rubrivivax sp. | reverse complement strand
TCCTTCTGCATGTAGTGGCGGTAGGGGCCGAGCTCGGCGGCGCCCGAGTGCGCCTGCACGGTGCGCACGGGTCGCTCTACCGGTCGATACCCGCCACCGGGCTGCAGCGCGGTGATCCACACGCGGCCCAGCTGCAGGTCGACGACGTCGCCCTCTTCGAGGTAGACGATGCGGTCGGTGACGCCCGCCAGGGCCATCGCGTCCGACGCGAGGAAGTTTTCGCCGTCGCCGACGCCGAGCACCAGCGGCGAGCCTTCGCGTGCACCGATCACGCGGTGCGGCTCGTCCCGGCAGAAGACCGCGATGGCGTAGGCCCCGCGCAGCTGCGGCAGCGCGCTCTGCACCGCCTCCAGCAGGTCGCCGTCGTAGTGATGGTGCACCAGGTGCGCGATGACCTCGGTGTCGGTCTGGCTGTCAAAGACGTAGCCCTTGGTTTCCAGTTCGGCACGCAGCGTGTCGTGGTTCTCGATGATTCCGTTGTGGACCAGCGCGATGCGGCCGCTGCTGGCGGCACGCGTGTCGCTGCCGCCATCCATCCGGCCCGGCCCGTGTGAGAAATGCGGGTGGGCGTTGTGAATGGCCGGTGCGCCGTGCGTCGCCCAGCGGGTGTGCGCAATGCCGGTGCCGCTGTCCAGCCCTGCCAAGTCGGCGTGCGCCTGCAATTCGGCCACACGGGCGGTGCTGCGCGCCCGCATCAGGATGCCCGCCTGGTGCACGGCGACGCCACAGGAGTCGTAGCCCCGGTACTCCAGCCGGCGCAGCCCTTCAACCAGTATCGGGACGATGTTGCGCGCGCTGACCGCGCCGACGATGCCGCACATGCGAGGCCTTTTACTTCGTGGCAGAGCGCCGATCGTACTGAAAGAGACTGATTGAAACGCGCCTACATTTGCGTGGAATGTGCATGATCTTGCAACTCCGTCTACACGCAGCACATGTACCTGGATCTAGGATGCACAGATGCAAGAATCTGTCGCTGAAAGCGTTCGGCTCGATGCCATTGATTTTCGCCTGCTGAGGCTGCTGCAGGCGGATTCGGGCCGATCGAACGAAGCGCTGGCCAAGCTCGCACATGTCTCGGCAGCCACCAGCTTGCGACGCGTGCGCCGGCTCGAGCGGACGGGTGTGATCCAGCGGCGGGTGGCGCTGATCGAGCCGGCGCGCGTGGGCCCGCTGTTGCAGGTGATCACCGAGATCACGCTGGACCGCCAGGGCGCCGAGCACCTCGACGCCTTCGAGGCCCGAGCGGTTGCACAGCCTGCCGTCCAGCAGTGTTATCGCGTCTCGCCCGGCCCCGACTTCATTCTCGTCGCTGCGGTGACCGATATGCCGGGCTGGGCCCGTGTCGTTGACGGCTTGTTCACACAAGACGCCAACGTGCGCAACGTCAAGGCGTACTTCTGCGTGCGCCGCGCCAAGTTCGAGCCTGCCTTCGTGCTGCTCGAGCACGGGGACGCCGGCGCCAAGGCCATTTAGCGGCTCCGCGATCCTGCCGGTCGAACGTCGCCCTTGCAGACAGTCCTTTGCGGACAGCGTTAGACGGGCTCTTGCCAGCTTCGGGAGCATGCTGCTATAGTCATGGGCTCCGCTGACCCCCAACGCCGCGTCAGCGGCTCCGGCCAGGTCAGGCGCCCTGAACGGTGCGTAGCCCTATGGCGACGACCGCGCGGGTGACTCGCCAGCGCGACGGTCACCGCTCCGGCGGTGAGCCCCAAAAAGCCTGGGTGCTTGACAGGGGTTTGAAAAAAATGTCAGAATCTCGGTCTTCGCTGATTACGGATCAGCGCCGCGAAATGCGGACCGCTCTTTAACAACATACAGCCGATAAGCGTGGGCGTTTGACGGAGAGTGCCAAGAGGCCTGTGATTCACGTTGCAGGTCTCGAGGTCGCAAGACCGCAAACGCTCATGGATAGAGAAGTGAAGTTCACTTCGATTCCATTGAGCAAATTCAAGATCGAACTGAAGAGTTTGATCCTGGCTCAGATTGAACGC
>JBDTUO010000592.1:0-2003 GCA_040007675.1 Rubrivivax sp. | reverse complement strand
CTGGCCATCATCGACAAGCGCCGGCCGGCGGCCAACGTGTCCGAGGTCATGCACGTGATCGGCGACATCGACGGCCGCAACTGCGTGATCATGGACGACATGATCGACACCGCCGGCACGCTCGTGAAGGCGGCCGAGGTGCTGAAGGCGCGCGGCGCCAAGCGCGTGTTCGCGTACTGCACCCACCCGGTGTTCTCCGGGCCCGCGCTCGAGCGCATCCGCGCCTCGGCGCTCGACGAGGTGGTGATCACGAACACGATCCCGCTGTCGGACGCGGCGCGCCGCTGCACCAACATCCGCCAGCTGTCGGTGGCCTTCCTCTTCGCCGAGACGATCCGCCGCATCAGCGACGGCGAATCGGTGACGTCGCTGTTCGCCGACCAGAACAACAATTTCTGAAGGAATCGGGGGCTCCTGACGGAGCCCTCATCGAAAGAGGGGCCCTCGGCCCCTCGTTGCCCAGGCCCTGGTCGCGGGGCCTTTCTCTCAAAATGGAGTGAACATGAAATTCACCGCTTTCGAGCGTACGCTGCAGGGGACCGGAGCGAGCCGCCGCCTGCGCAACGCCAACAAGGTGCCCGGCATCGTCTACGGTGCCGGCGATCCCTCGATGATCGAACTCGATCACAACGCGCTGTTCTTCGCACTGAAGAAGGAAGCCTTCCACTCGTCGATCCTCGAGATGGAACTCGCCGGCAAGACGCAGAAGGTGCTGCTGCGCGACTTCCAGATGCACGCCTGGAAGCCGATCGTGCTGCACATCGACTTTCAGCGCGTCGACGACACGACACGCCTGCGCAAGCGGGTGCCGCTGCACTTCGCCGGCGAGGAGGACTCGGTCGCGGTCAAGACCGACAAGTGCCTGGTCAACCACGTGATGACCGAGCTCGAGGTCGAATGCCTGGCATCGCAGCTGCCGGAGTTCATCACGATCGAGCTCGGTGCGCTGGAGAAGAACCAGTCGCTGCACGTCAGCGACCTGAAGCTGCCGGACGGGATCAAGGCGGTCAAGCACGGCCAGCTGAACCCGGTCGTGGTCTCGGTGACGGTGCCGAAGGAAGAAGAGGAAGTGGTCGCCGCGCCGGTGATCGTCGAACCCGAGAAGGGCAAGACCAAGGCCAAGAAGGACGAGCGCCAGAACAAGAAGTGATGCCACGCGGGACGGCTGAGCGGCGTGTGGTGCCGCTCACTGCTCCGCCCAGCCCCCTCTACAGCAGGCCCCACTCCGGTGGGGCCGCTTCGTTTGTGCGGTCGGGATAATCGGTTCCCATGATTCGACTCTTCGTCGGCCTGGGCAACCCGGGCCCGGATTACAGCGCGACGCGGCACAACGCGGGCTTCTGGTGGATAGACGCGCTGGCTGAGGAACTCGGCGCCCGGCTCGTGCTGGAGCGCTCGTACCAGGGCCTGGCCGCACGCGTGAACCGGCCCGGTGCCGAACCGGTCTGGCTGCTGCAGCCGATGACCTTCATGAACCGCTCGGGCGCCTCGGTCGCGCCGCTGGCGCGCTTCTTCAAGATCCCGCCGGCGCAGATCCTCGTCGCGCACGACGAGCTCGACCTGCAGCCGGGCCAGGTCAAGCTCAAGTTCGGCGGCAGCGCTGCCGGCCACAACGGACTGAAGGACATCCACGGCATGCTCGGCACGCCCGATTTCTGGCGCCTGCGCCTGGGCATCGGCCACCCGGGCGTCAAGTCCGAGGTGGTGAACTACGTGCTGAAGAAGCCGTCGGCCACGCAGCGCGACGAGATCGGCAAGGCGATCGAGCGCTCGCTGACGGCCCGCGCGCTGCTGCTGGACGGGCCGATGGACCAGGCGCTCGCCCGCATCCACGCCCAGCCGCCACGGCCCAAACCCCCCCGGCGCGAGCCGGCGGCACCGCTCCCGTCGGCCACCCCGGCCGCACCGGCGCCCGACGATGGAGACCCCGCGCCATGAGCCTGCCACTTTTCGCACCGCATCGCCGCCTCGCCAGCGCGGCCGCGATGGCGATCGTCGCCTTG
>JBDTUO010000591.1:0-2005 GCA_040007675.1 Rubrivivax sp. | reverse complement strand
ACTGCAAGACCTGCGACATCAAGGACCCGACGCAGAACATCGTCTGGGTCACACCCGAGGGCGGCGGCGGGCCGAACTACGCCGGCATGTGAGGCGACTCGCCCGCGTGCCCGCTCAAGCCGGTCGTCGACGGCTCCCGGGCATGCGGGTCGTCGGCGCGCTCTCGCGCAAACCGGTCCGAGGACGCGTTCCGGCGGTCTTACCAGCGCGGCGTTCGTTTGTCGATGAAGGCCTGGACCCCTTCGAGCGTGGCCTCGTCCATCATGTTGCAGGCCATCGTGCGGCCGGCGTCGGCGTAGGCGGCGGCGATCGGCTGCTCGAGCTGGCGGTAGAACAGCGCCTTGCCGGTCCGGATCGCGATCGCGGGTTTGGCCAGGATCCGGCCCACGATCTCGTCGACCGCGCTCTGCAGCGACGCTGCCGGCGCGACGCGGTTCACCAGACCGAGCCGATGCGCCTCCTGGGCATCGATGAAATCGCCGGTGACGAGCATCTCGAACGCCGCCTTGCGCGGCAGGTTGCGCGACAGCGCCACGCCGGGCGTCGAGCAGAACAAGCCGAGATTGACGCCGTTGACGGCGAAGCGAGCGTCGCTCGCGGCGACTGCGAGGTCGCACATCGCGACCAGCTGGCAGCCCGCCGCCGCCGCTATGCCGTGCACCTCGGCGATCACGGGCACCGGCAGGCGCTGGATCGCCAGCATCATGCGCGTGCAGCGTTCGAACAGCTGCTCGTAGTGGTCCTGCGACGGTGTGGCGGCGCGCATCTCCTTCAGGTCATGTCCGGCGCAGAAGGCCCGGCCCGCGGCGCAGATCACGACCACGCGCACCGAATCGTCCGCCGCCAGGCCCACCAGCGCCGCCTCCAGCGCGGCGAGCAGCGCATCCGACAGCGCGTTGAAGGCGCCCGGGCGGTTCAGCGTGAGCCTGACCACCCCGCGCGCGTCGCGCTGCTCGAGCAGCACCGGCGGCGGAATGTCAGGCGCCGCGGCCGGCTGGTCCGTCAGCGCGCCGCCTGCGCTGCCTTCGGCGGCCATGCGAGGCATCGTCATTCGTTCGCTCCGGTGTGTTTTTTCGCGCGTTCGCGCAGCTGGAACTTCTGGATCTTGCCGGTGCTGGTCTTCGGAATGGCCTCGAAACGAATCTCCTTCGGCACCTTGTAGCCCGCCAGCAGCGAGCGGCAGTGCGCGATGAGCGTGCTCGCTTCGACCGCGGCGCCGGGCCGGGTCTCGACGTAGGCGACCGGCGACTCGCCCCACTTCGGGTCGGGCCGCCCGACCACCGCGCAGGCGAGCACCGCGGGGTGGCGATACAGCGCGTCCTCGACCTCGATCGAACTGATGTTCTCGCCGCCGGAGATGATGACGTCCTTGCTGCGGTCCTTGATCTTGACGTAGCGGTCGGGCTCGAGCACGGCGAGGTCGCCGGTGTGAAACCGGCCGCCGGCGAAGGCCTGTTCGGTCGCTGCCCGGTTCTTCAGATAGCCCTTCATCACGATATTGCCGCGGAAGACGATCTCACCCATCGCCTGCCCGTCGGCCGGCAACTCGGTGCCCGTCTCGGGGTCGACCACCGTCATGCCTTCCTGCAGCGCGTAGCGCACCCCCTGACGGCCGTTCAGCCGTGTCTGCTCCGACAGGCTCTCGGCCGCCCAGTCGGCTCGCTTGACGGCGACCGCCGCCGGCCCGTAGGTCTCGGTCAGCCCGTAGACGTGCGTGATGTCGATCCCGATCGTCGCCATGCCCTCGATCATCGACGCCGGCGGCGCAGCGCCCGCAACCATCCCGCGCACGGCGTGGTCGATGCCCTGGCGCAGCGCGGGGTCGGCGGCGATCAACAGGTTGTGCACGATCGGTGCGGCGCAGTAGTGATCCGCCCGGTGCTCGCGCATCGCCGCCAGGATGGCCGGCGCGTCGACCCGGCGCAGGCAGATGTGCGCTCCGCCGAGCAGCGCCACCGTCCACGGGAAGCACCAGCCGTTGCAGTGGAACATCGGCAGCGTCCAC
>JBDTUO010000590.1:0-2013 GCA_040007675.1 Rubrivivax sp. | reverse complement strand
GGGCGCAGCGCCGGCGTGAAGGCATCGGTGGCGGCGTCGGCCGTGTTCAGCGGCGAGCCGTCGAGCGTCGTCGGCAACGACAGCCGCCCGCTGTTGACGAGCGCCCGTGCGAAGTCGCAGTCACGCGCCAGCGTCAGCACGGCGTCGCGGAACAGTCGGCTCGTCTCGCTCTTCGGCGAGATGAAATCGGTCGCGCGCGTGGACGCCAGGATGTTTTCGTCGGCCGCGTATTCGCGCTCACTGCCGTAGCTGTCGAGCAGCGCGTCGGGCGCGCCGCCGCGCAGCACGGCGTCGAGCTTCCAGCCCAGGTTCTCGGCGTCCTGCACGCCGGAGTTCGCGCCGCGCGCGCCGAACGGGCTGACGCCGTGCGCCGAATCACCGGCGAACAGCACGCGGCCGTGGCGGAAGCGCTCCATGCGCCGGCAGGCGAAGGTGTAGACGCTGGCCCATTCGAGCGTGAAGGGCACCTCGCGCCCGAAACCCTGGCGCAGCAGCGCCTGCACGCGCGGCACGATGCGCTCGGGCAGTTTCTCGGCCTCGGGGTCGGCCTCCCAGCCGAGCTGGAAGTCGATGCGCCAGACGCCGTCGGGCTGACGGTGGAGCAGCACGCTCTGGCCCGGGTGGAACGGCGGGTCGAACCAGAACCAGCGTTCGGCACGGCCTTCCGGAAACAGCTCGAGCGCGATCTTCACGTCGGCGATCAGGAACCGGTCCTGGAAACTGCGCCCGCTCGCCTCTAGCCCCAGCAGGCGGCGCAAGGGCGAGCGCGGGCCGTCGCAGGCGACGACGTAGTCCGCGCGCAGCGCATAGGGCCCGTCGGGGGTCGACACGGTCAGCGTGGCGCCGTCGGCGTCGACCGCGATGCCGCTGACTTCGTGGCACCAGCGCAGCTCGAGGTTCGGCAACTCGGCCGCGCGCTCGGCAAGAAAACCTTCGGCGTAGTACTGCTGCAGGTTGATGAAGGCCGGGTGGCGGTGGCCCTCCTCGGGCAGCAGGTCGAAGCGGTAGACCGGCTGATCCTGCAGGAAGACGCGACCGACGCTCCACTGCACGCCCTTGTCGAGCATGCGCTGGCCGACGCCGATGCGATCCCAGGCCTCGAGCGTTCGTTTGGCGAAGCAGATCGCGCGTGATCCGGTCGACAGCTTGCAGTCGTCGTCTAGCAGCAGCACCGGCTGCCCGCGTTGCGCCAGGTCGATCGCCAGCGACAGGCCCACCGGCCCGGCGCCGACCACCACCACCGGGTGGCGCACCGGCGCCGCCGCGGCCTGGTCGGGGCAGCGGCGGTAGGTGAACTGGACCGCCTGGTAGTCGATCGGCTGGGCGACCGCGTCGGCGGCCGCATCGGTGCCCGCTACCGCGCTGTGTGCACCCATGGCTTCAGGCCCCCTCAAGTGCCTTCCACATGTCGACGTCGCGCTCGGCGGTCCAGATGCGCGGGTCGCGGTACTCGGTGGCCTCGTCGTAGGCGCGCGTGACGTCGAACGGCATGCAGTGGTCGAAGATCACCCACTGGCCGTACTTGGGCCGCACCGCGTCCATCGTCTCGCGGTAGACCGTGCGCAGGTCCTTGCCGGCCTTCGCGCCGGCCTGCACCGCGCTGTAGACGTCGGCGATGAAGTCGCGTGTGCCGGCCAGCCCGGCCGCGACCTGCTGCGGGTTCTCCAGCGCGGCGCCGCGCCCGGGCACGAGCTTCTCGGGCTTCAGCGCGGCGACGTTGTCGAGCGTCTTCGGCCAGTCGCTGAAATACGCGTCTCCGGCGTAGGGCGTGGCGTCGAACTCGACCAGGTCGCCGCTGAACAGGATCTTCTCCTGCGGCAGCCAGACCACCGTGTCGCCCTTGGTGTGGCCGCGGCCCAGTTGCAGCAGCTGCACCTCCAGCTTGCCCAGCCACAAGGTCATCTTGCCGGTGAAGGTCAGCGTCGGCCAGGTCAGCCCGGCCGGCACGCTCTCGACGTTGCGGAACAGGCGCGGGAAGCGGCCGATCTCGCTCGCCTTGTCCTGCTCGCCGCG
>JBDTUO010000589.1:0-2030 GCA_040007675.1 Rubrivivax sp. | reverse complement strand
CGTCAAGATCGAAATGCCGAATCGACCGTCTCGCGTCGCTGGCCGGATCCCGCAGGAGTGCCGACATGTCCCGACCCCTTCGCATCGGCGTGTTGACGCCGTCTTCGAACACCGCTCTCGAGCCCCTGACCAGCGCCCTGGTGGCAGCAGTGCCGCACTGCAGTGCCCACTTCTCCCGCTTCACGGTGACCGAGATCGCGCTGTCGGACCGCGCGCTGGGGCAGTTCGACGACAGCAAGATCCTGTCGGCAGCCGAGTTGCTGGCCGACGCCAAGGTCGACGTGATCGCCTGGAGCGGCACATCGTCCGGCTGGCTCGGCTTCGACGCCGACCGGCGCCTCGTTGAACGCATCACCCAGCGCACCGGCATTCCCGCGACCACGGCGGTGCTTGCGCTCAACGAGTTGATGGCCTTGCGCGACATCCGCCGCCTGGCCCTGGTCACGCCCTACACCGCCGACGTGCAGCAGCGCATCGTCGACAACTACGCGGCACTCGGCGTCGAGGTCGTGGCCGAGCGCCATCTGGACATCCGCGTCAATCACGACTTTGCCCTCGTCGAGCCGGAACGCCTGCGCGCGCTGATGGCTGAGGTGGCGGCTGCCGCGCCCCAGGCGATCACGACCTTCTGCACCAATCTGCGCGCCGCACCACTCGCCGAGGAAATCGAAACGGCCTTCGACATCCCGCTGCTCGACACGGTCAGCACGACGGTCTGGGGTGCGCTGCGCGCCGTCGGGGCGGATCCAGGCGTGGTGCGAGGCTGGGGCCGACTGTTCGCCTGGAAATGAACAAGACGCGGCGTGAAGGCTTCGAGGACAGCCTGCGGGCGCTGTCTACAATCGAGGCTGCAGGGCGTGCGCCCCGGGGTCGAGGACCTCGAGGATCTCTTGCCTCATTGAAGTCGAGCCCGATGCCAAGCTCCCGCCCGCGCAAGTCCCCGGTGACCGCCCGCCTGGATCGCGAGAACGCGCAGGACGAGATCTACGAGAGGATCTACACCGCCATCGTCGAGCATCGCCTGCATCCCGGCACCAAGCTCGTCGAAGAGCGGCTGGCCGAGATCTTCGGCGCCAGCCGTGCGCGCATTCGCGAAGTGCTGGCCCGCATGGCGCATGAGCAGATCGTCGAACTCATTCCGCAGCGCGGCGCCTACGTGGCCAAACCGACGATCGAACAGGCGATGCATGTCTTCGAAGCGCGGCGGCTCATCGAACCCGCGGTGCTGCGACGACTGATCGAAACCCTGACCCCGGAGCGTGTCGCGCGACTGCGCCAGCACCATGAACTGGAGCAGGATGCACGCCGACGCGACGACAAGCGCGCGATCGTTCGGCTGTCGGGCGAATTCCACATCCTGCTCGCGGAGCAGGCGGGAAATACAGCGCTGGCGCGTCACATGCGGGAACTGGCGACGCTGACCTGCCTGATCATCGTGCTCTACGACGCGCCCACGGCGAGCACCTGCCTGGCCGACGAGCACTCGGACATCATCGAGGCGATCGCCCACCGGGATGTCGCGCGCGCCGAGTCGTTGATGCTCGACCATCTGCAGCATATCGAACGCAGCCTGCGGCTCGAGCCCACCAGCGAAGAGGTCGACCTCGAGGCCATCTTTCAGGGCTGACCAGGCTCGGGCTGAACCTGTGCGCCTGCTGTTGATCAATCCGAACACCTCGGCGCACATCACCGAGCGCATGGCCGCCTCGGCACGTACGACCCTGATACAGGGCGATGTACTGACGGCAATCACCGCCGTCGATGGGCCTGCCGTGGTACGAAGCGCCGTGCTGCTGGCCCAGGCTGACGTCAGCGCGATGGCGCTCGCGGACACCCATGCATCGCAGCACGACGCCATCGTGCTCGGCATCTCGCTGGACGGGGTGGCGCCACGCCTGCGGCAGCATCATCCGGAACTGCCTATCGTCGGCATGACCGAGGCGGCGCTGCTGACCGCGTGCCTCCAATGCGAGCGCATCGGCCTGCTCACATTGGGGGCGTCGCTGCTCCCCTTGTACCGACAGCGCGTC
>JBDTUO010000588.1:0-2049 GCA_040007675.1 Rubrivivax sp. | reverse complement strand
AGGTCGTCGTGATCGAGGATAACGGAAACGTCGCCTGAAGGCTCTCGACGATGCCGGTGAACTGGCTCGTCTGATCAGTCGGCACGATGAAGTTCAGCTGGATCGACGTGAGCCCGCTCAACGTCTGAAAGTAGTTCTGGAAGCCGACAAGCGCTTCGTCCTTCGGCGGCTTCGGCCCGGTCACGCCGTAGGGGTCGCCCCAGTGAACCGTGACTACCGGCGACCCCGAGTTTACGGCAGGCGGAAGGTACGCGCCCAGTCCGCTGGACAAGGGCGCGGGAAGCTCAATGTCGCCAGGCCCCAGGCGGAGGAACGGGTCGCTGCCGATCGTCAGGCCGGCGTTCGCCGCCGCACTCGCCACGAGACACAGGCAGGCAACCAGGGTGCGTGCAACCGAGGACTGGATCAAAACCCTCATGCGAACTCCCGGTGGTGTAGCCGCAGCCACTCGACGCTCTCAGTCGATGCATGCTAAACCCGGCAAGCTTCCCGCGCAATGCAGGTCCGATGGCTTAGTTCGGCACAGCCGCGCCTACAACGGGAGCCCCAGACTCCGCCGGAGCCAGCTGCAACAACTGTTCAGGACGCCGCGGCGTCCTCGCGCGGTGCCTGTCGTTTGCCCAGCTCCTGAAGCGCGGCTGATTCGAGTACCGTGACTCCGGGCGCGGCGGTGTCCAGCGCCTGCAGCAGCGCGCGTGCCAGCGTGTCGGCGGCGATCGGCCGCCAGGCGAGCGGAATCAGACCGGCCAGCGGCGCCGTCAGCGACACCGCGAATCGTTCGGCCGGACGGTCGGCCTGCCCGAGGCCGTCGCGGTCTCCGGTCAGCAGCGACGGGCGCGCGATGACCAGCGACTCGAAACCGAGCCCGATGAGCGCGGCTTCCATCTCGCCCTTGATGCGGTTGTAGAACGAGCGCGAGCCCGGGTCGGCGCCGAGCGCGGAGACGACCGCGAACCGTGCCACGCCGGCGGCCCGGGCCGCGCGGCCGAAGGCCAGCACGGCGTCGAAGTCCACCGCGCGGAACGCGCCTTTGGAACCCGCGACCTTGATCGTCGTGCCGAGGCAGCAACAGGCATCGTGCGCCGCCGGCAGCGGCGGCAGGGCCGAGAAATCGACCACGTGGTCCTGCTGGTGGGGCGCCGCAGGCGAAGCTGGCGCGCGACGCACCAGCCGGTGCAACGCGGCAGGCCCGGCCCATTGCGCGCCCACCGCGCGTCCGACGAGGCCGGTGGCACCGGCGAGCAGCGTCGCGTGGTCGCCGGCGCTCACGCCGTCAACGCCGTCCACTGCCCGGCTTGGGGCCCGCGCTGCGGCCGCCGGCGCGCCGCGGCGGCGCGCTGCCGCCGGGTCGACCCCCCCCACCGGCACGGCCAGCGCCGCCGCCACCGCCCGGCCGGCCGCCGAAACCGCCGCCGCTGTTGCGGCGGGTGCCACCGATGCCTATCGTCATGCGGCCGAGCACGATCGGCTCGGCCGTCTCGCCGGCCGGCCGCTCGAAGCCGGGCACGACCGCCCGCGGGATGCTGTGCTTGATCAGCCGCTCGATGTCGCGCAGGAAGATGTCCTCGTCCACGCAGACGAGCGAGATCGCCTCGCCGGTGGCGCCGGCGCGGCCGGTGCGGCCGATGCGGTGCACGTAGTCCTCGGGCACGTTCGGCATCTCGAAGTTGACGACGTGCGGCAACTGGTCGATGTCGATGCCGCGCGCGGCGATGTCGGTCGCCACCAGCACCTGCAGGTCGCCGGTCTTGAACTCCGACAGGGCCTTGGTGCGAGCGCCCTGGCTCTTGTTGCCGTGGATCGCCATTGCGGTGATGCCGTGGTCGTTCAGGTATTCGGCCAGGCGGTTGCAGCCGTGCTTCATGCGCGTGAAGACCAGCACCTGGTGCCAGTTGCCCTGCTTGATCAGGTGCGCCAGCAGTTCCTTCTTGCGTTCACGCCCGACGGGATGCACCTTCTGCGCGATCGACTCGGCGGTCTGGTTGCGGCGCGCCACCTCGATCAGCGCCGGCTGGTTCAGCAGCCGGTCGGCGAGCGTCTTGATCTCGT
>JBDTUO010000587.1:0-2052 GCA_040007675.1 Rubrivivax sp. | reverse complement strand
GTGGCCGTCTTCGACGACAGGTCGAGCATCGCCTTCTGGCGAATCTGCCCGGGAGGCACTTGCTCGAAGCGCAGCTTGATGCCGGTCAGCGCCTCGAACTGCGGCTGCAGGGAGATGAGGTTGAGAAAGTAGCTCGCCGGGATGACGGCGACGGTGATGGTCTCGCCCTCGGCCTGCTTCCAGTTGATCTTGGCGGCCTTGTAGGCGGCGAGGTCGTCGCCTTGCGCGAACGCCGGGCCGACGAACTGCGGGCCGAGCGCAGCGAGTGCGCCGAAGGTGGCGCCGTGCTGGAGGAGGGTTCGGCGCCGGGTGTTCGACGGGGGGTTGGTGCGGGACGAGTCGGCCATGCTTGTCTCCTGTCGATGTATTCGATTACATGGACCTTAGCTGCCTGGTGAGTTCGAGACAACACCTATGGCCTCCACGTTTATACCGAGATAGGCTGCGACTCGCGATGTAATCGAGTTCACCGTCATGTCAGGAGCCGCGTGCTGTCTGATGAACTGCAGCTGAAGGCCGCCCTTCCCGCGGCGGCCGGCCGACCGAGCGCCAAGGACGTCGCCCGCCTGGCGGGGGTCTCGACGGCGACCGTCTCGCGCGTCATCAACACGCCCGAGCAGGTCGACGCCGGCACCCAGCAGCTGGTGCGCGACGCCGTCGCCAAGCTGCGCTATGTGCCGCACGGCGCCGCCCGCGCGCTGCGCAGTGCGCGCAGCCAGATGGTGGGCGCGGTGGTGCCGTCGTTCGACTACGCGCTCTACGCGCGCACGACCAGCGCGATGCAGGCGGTGCTCGACGCGAGCGGCTACTCGCTGGTGCTGGCCGAGCACCACTACGACCTCGGGGCCGAGTTGCGCACCACCGAGCAGCTGATCCGGCGCGGGGTCGACGCCTTCGTCTTCGTCGGCCTGAGCCACGAACCCGCGCTGTTTTCGTTGCTCGAGGCCTACGGGCGTCCCTACGTGCTGACCTGGGGCGTCGACTCGCTCGGTCGCCACCCCAGCATCGGCTTCGATAACCGCGCCGCGACATTCGAGATGACGCGCCACCTGATCGGACTCGGCCACCGAAGGTTCGGCCTGCTCAGCGCCCGCACGGAGGGGAACGACCGGGCGAGCGAGCGCGGTGCCGGCGTGCGCAGCGCGCTCGCCCAGGCAGGCCTCGCGCTGGCCGACGACTGCGTCGCCTACGGGGCGATCGACCTCGCCGAGACGACGGACATGATGCGCGGCCTGCTGCGGCTGGCGCCGGCCCACCGCCCCACCGCCGTCGTCTGCACCAACGACGTGTTCGCCGTCGGCGCCATGGTCGCCTGCCGCGAGGCTGGGGTGCGCATCCCTGGCGACATCTCGATCACCGGCTGCGACAACACCGACCTCGGCGCCACGCAGACGCCGGCGCTGACCAGCATCCGCACGCCGATCCGCGAGATCGGCCGCGCGGCCGCCGAGCAGGTGATCGCCCGCCTCGAGGGGCGGCCGTGCGAGCGCTCGCAGTCGCTGGCCTTCGAGATCGTCAACCGCGGCAGCGTCGGGCCCCCGGCGCCGTGACCGGCTGCGACTCGACCGGAGGCAAAGCAGCCACCCATCGAGACAACGGCGTCAGAAGTGCCCGCCCGCTCGGCGGGCATTCTTCTTTCCGGGGCGGTGCGCATCCGCGCCTGAACCCGCCGCGTCACGAGGACGTCGAATGCACCGATCGCAGGTGTCCTGCCGGCGGGTTCGGCGCTGACGCCGATCGGTCATGCGCGGCTTCGGTCAGACCGGACAGGATGCCGCACTGGTTCGCCGGCCGGGTGCCCCGGCAGCCCTCGCGCAGCGCCTTCAACTGCCGCTCGAGCGCCCGCAACTCGCGAATGCGCGTCGAGACGTGGCCGATGTGCTCGTCGAGCAGCGCGTCGACGTCGCCACAGTCTGCGGCCGGCGCGTCCTTGAAGCGCAGCAGCACACGCACCTCGTCGAGCGACATGTCCAGGCCCCGGCAGTGGCGGATGAACTGCAGCCGCTCGAGCTGCGGAGCCGCGTAGATGCGAAAGTTGCCCTGGGTGCGCGG
>JBDTUO010000586.1:0-2056 GCA_040007675.1 Rubrivivax sp. | reverse complement strand
GTCCAGGTACTGGATCAGCGCCAGCGGGTCGTCGGTGCCGGCGGTCGACGCATGCCGCTCGAAGACCTGCAATGCGTCGTAGCCGCCGAGTTGCTGCCGGAACGCCGGGCTGAAGAGCTGGCTCCGCATCGGGCCGCGCAGGATAGACACGCTGTGGAAGTACGCCTGCACCGCGCTGCGCGCCATGCCCTCGAAGGTGGTCTTGGCGCGCAAGACGCGCGGCGCCCAGTCCGCCTTCGGATAGACGCGGCCGAGCAGGCCGAACAGCGGCAGCCGCACGCCCGCCGGCAGCGCCGAACGCATGCGCTCCTCCATCAGGTGCATGCGGTAGCGCCGGTAGCCGCCGAAGCTCTCGTCGCCACCGTCACCGGACAGCGCCACCGTGACGCGCTCGCGCGCGAGCTGGCAGACCCGATAGGTCGGGATGGCCGAGCTGTCGGCGTAGGGCTCGTCGTACAGCCGCGCGAGGGTGTCGACGAGGTCGAAGTCGTCGCTCTGCACGGTCTTGACGAAGTGGTCGGTGCGGTAGCGGTCGGCCACCGTCTGCGCGAACGCCGCCTCGTTGAACGCCGGGTCGTCGAACCCGATCGAGCAGGTGTGCACCGGCGTCGCCGACAGCTCGGCCATCGTCGCGACGACCGCGCTGCTGTCCACCCCGCCCGAGAGGAACGCGCCGAGCGGCACCTCGGAGATCAGCCGCAAGCGCACCGACTCGGTGAGACGCGCGCGCAACTCCTCGCACGCGTCCTCCGCGCTGATGCGGGCGTCGAGCGTGAAGCGAAGATCCCAGAAGCGGCGCGGCGCCGGCAGCGGTTCACCGCGCCGGATCGCCAGCGTGTGGCCGGGCTCGAGCTTGCGCGCCTGGCGGAAGATCGTGCGCGGCTCAGCCACGTAGCCGAGCGCGAAATACTCCTCGACCGCCAGGAGGTCGATGTCGCGCCGCAGCCGGCTGTTGCCGTCCTGATAGGCCAGCAGCGACTTCAGCTCGGAGCCGAAGAGCAGCCAGCCGTCGTCGAGCAGCGCGTAGTACATCGGCTTGACCGCCATGCGGTCGCGCGCGAGGAAGAAGGTCTGCCGGTTGCGGTCCCACAGCGCGAACGCGAACATGCCGCGCAGCCGCGTCACGCAGTCCTCGCCCCACGCCTCCCAGGCGTGCACGATGACCTCGGTGTCGCTCTTCGTGCGGAACACGTGCCCGAGCGCCTGCAGCTCCGGAATCAGGTCCTGGAAGTTGTAGATCTCGCCGTTGAAGACGATCGCGACGCTGCCGTCCTCGTTGAACAGCGGCTGCTGGCCAGTCGCGACGTCGATGATGGACAGCCGCCGGTGGCCGAGGCCGACGCCGGGCTCGAGGTGCAGGCTGCCTTCGTCGGGGCCGCGATGCGTCTGCGACTCGTTCATGCGATGCAGCACGGCGCGCGTCACGGATCGCCCGCCGCGGGTGTCGAAGAGTCCGGTGATGCCGCACATGATGCTGAGTGTCCTGCCCGCCTCAGGGCCCTTGTCCAACGTATCCCACCGCCGCCAGCTGGCGGTCGTACAGCGCCTGGTAGGCAGCCACCATCGCCGCCAGACTGAAGCGGCGCTCGACCTCAGCGCGCCCGGCCGCGCCGAAAGCCCGCGCCTGCGCCGGTGCCCGCGCGAGCTGGCCCAGTGCCTGCGCCAGCGCGTCGACGTCGTCCGACGGCACGATCAGACCGGTGCGTCCGTGCGCCACCAGTTCGGCGTTGCCGCCGACGTCGGTCGCCACCACCGGCAGGCCGGTGGCCATGGCTTCCAGGATGGTATTGGACACGCCCTCGGCGAGGGACGGCAACACGAAACAATCCATGGCCCGCATGACATCCGGCACATCACTGCGCTCCCCCGGGAGCCAGGCGAGGTCCGCCACACCGCCCTGGACGAGGATTTCCTGCGCCGCGGCCCGCAAGGGCCCGGCGCCGATCAGCGCCAACCGCACCCGCCCCCTCAAGTCGGGGGCCTGTTGCAGCAGGCGCACGAAGGCCCGCGCGAGCAGCGTCTGGTGCTTGACCGTCTGCATCCTGCCGACGGTGCC
>JBDTUO010000585.1:0-2058 GCA_040007675.1 Rubrivivax sp. | reverse complement strand
CCTGCGCAGCCAACCCGCGCCGCGCACCGACAGTTCCTGGATGGCGGTCGACAGCGCGGGTCCCTGGGACCTTCCGCCAGCGCCGCCCGTCGCCACGCCCGAACCGGCGGCGCCGACCGCGCCGGAAGAACCGCTCAGCGTGGCCGATGCACCCGTTCCGGAAGTGGTCGAACTCGCGTTCGATGATCTGGCGGACGCCTTTGCGCTCGCCGAACCGATGGCGCCGTTCCCGGCGGCCATCGAGACCGACCCGGCGATCGACCCGTCTGCCGAACCATCGGTCGAACCGTCGGTGCCGGTGGACTCGGACCCCACCGCTGCCGACCGCGAGTCCGCGTCGGAGAGGCCGGTGCACGACGCCGCGCCGGCCCTGCCGGTCGAATCCGTGCCCACACCCGAAGCGCAGTTCGAACCCGAACCGCTGGTGCCAGCCGAGGAACTGGTCAAGGTCGTCGGCACGCTGCGCATCCCGATCCCGCTCTTCAACATCTTCCTGAACGAGGCCGACGAGCAGTCGCGCCGGCTCGGAATCGAGGTTGCGGAGTGGTCGCTCGAGCCCCACCAGCCGGTGGCGGAGAGCACGATCGCACTGGCCCATTCGATCGCCGGCAACTCGGCCACGGTCGGCTACCAGGAACTGTCGGGGCTGGCGCGCGCCTTCGAGCACGCGTTGATGCGCAGTCGTGCCAGCGGCCACGGCCGCGGGGAGGAGCCGATGTTGTTCAACGACGTCGCCGACGAGATCCGGCGCCTGTTGCACCTGTTCGCGGCCGGCTTCCTGCGTGCCGTGCCGGCATCCTTGCGCGCCCGCGTCGCGGCGCACGAGTCCTGGCCGGTCGAGGTGGCGCCAGAAGCCGGCGACTCGGTGGCTGGCCTGCCGCCGGAATTCATGGCCGAGGCGGAGGGAGCCGAACCGGTCTCCGCGGCCACCGCGAACGGCGACGCCGCGTCGCTCGATGAGCGCGAGGACGACGGCGCGCTGGACGATGTCGTCGACGCGGTCGATGCCGACCTGTTCCCGATATTCGACGAGGAAGCCGAAGAGCTGCTGCCGCAGTTGCGCGCCCGCATTTCGGACTGGATGCGCCGGCCGTCCGACAGTGGTGGCGCGGCGGCGTGCATGCGCACGCTGCACACCTTCAAGGGCGGTGCCCGCCTGGCCGGCGCGCTGCGCGTCGGCGAGATGGCGCACCGGCTGGAGACCGATATCGAGCGGCTCGGCGACACCCCCGGCGTCAGCGCACCGCAGATCGAACGGCTGCTGCTGCGCGCCGACGCCATGGCCGTCGCGCTCGAGCGCCTGCGCCACCCGGCAGCGGCTCCGGTCCCCGCGGCGAGCGACGCCGCGCCGTCGGCGACCACTGCCACTGCCAGTGCCGAACCCGCGCCGGTGGCGACCCCACCGGTCGCTGTCGACGAGCCCGTCGCACCGGTCGCGCCGGCCCCGGTGGCCGACGGCGGCCCCGCCCCACTGGCCGCACCGGACGGGCCGACGATCGGGGACCTCGCCGCGTCCGCCGCGCCCGGGGACCCGTCGACCGCGATCGATTGGGCACGCTTCGTCGTGCCGGCGGCGGCCGACGACGCGCTGGCGGAAGAGCCGGCCGCACCGGCGGCTGCGGCGGCCGCGTCCACCAGCGGTGGCGCCGCGGCCTCGGTGCCGACCGTGCGCGTGCGGGCGCCGTTGCTCGATCGCCTGGTCAACCAGGCCGGCGAGGTCAGCATCGCACGCGCCCGCATCGAGGCCGAGGTGCGATCGCTGCACGGCTCGCTCGACGACCTGACCGAGAACCTGGAGCGGCTGCGCCGCCACTTGCGCGACATCGAGTTGCAGGCCGAGACGCAGATCAGCTCGCGCATGGAGGCGGCGAAGTTGGCCGCCGAGGCGTTCGACCCGCTCGAAATGGACCGCTTCACGCGCTTCCAGGAAATCACGCGGATGATGGCCGAGTCGGTCAACGACGTCGCCACCGTGCAGCGCAGCCTGCAGCGTGGCCTGCAGGCGTCGGAGGACGAACTGGCGATGCAGGCGCGGCTCACGCGCGACCTGCAGGACGA
>JBDTUO010000584.1:0-2064 GCA_040007675.1 Rubrivivax sp. | reverse complement strand
CGGGCCCCGGCAGTCGCGTCAGTCGTCCACGCCCAGGTGACCGGCGTGCTCGCGCTTGGTCTGCACGTAGCGTTCGTTGTGCGAGTTCAGCGGCGCGTGCAGCGGCATGCGGTCGACGACGTCGATGCCCGCCGCGCGCAGCGCGCCGATCTTCTGCGGGTTGTTGGTCAGCAGCCGGATGCGCTGGTGCCCCAACTCACGCAGCATCGCCGCGGCGACCGCGTAGTCGCGCTCGTCGTCGCGGAAGCCGAGGTGCCGGTCGGCCTGCAGCGTGTCCATGCCGCCGTCCTGCAGCCGGTACGCACGCAGCTTGTTCGCCAGTCCGGTGCCGCGCCCCTCCTGCGCCAGGTACAGCAGCACGCCGCCGGTCTCGGCCAGCCGTTCGACCGCCTGCTGCAGCTGCGGGCCGCAGTCGCAGCGCAGGCTGCCGAGCAGGTCGCCGGTCAGGCAGGCCGAATGCAGCCGCACCGGCACCGGCTCGCCGGCGCGCGGGCGGCCGACGATCACGGCCACGTGTTCGGCGTCGCCGTCGACCTCGCGGAACAGCACCAGCGTCGTGTCCTCGTGGGCGGCGATCGGCACCCGGGCGTCGCTGACGCGGCGCAGCGCGCCCGGCCGGGCCGGCGTCGCCCGTGCGAGGTCGGCTGGATCAACGCGCAGCACGTCGGCGGCGTCGAGCGCCCCGGCCTGCGCGGCCGTCAGCGGCCACAGCAGCAGCGCGGGCACCAGCCGCGCGCGCTTGCACAGCGCCAGCGCGGCGTGCAGCGCGTCGTCGGCGACGCTGGCCGCGCCGAGCAGCGCCGGCTCGTGCGGCCCACCGGCCACCGCCGCCAGCCGCTGCAGCTGCGCGAGCGTCGGCGTCGCCGCCAGCTCGACCACGCGGGGTGTGGATGCCGCGGGGTAGCCGATCGCCCGCAGCCGCTCGGCGGTCAGCAGCAGCGACGAGCGGGTACCCGCAGCGGCCAGCGCCAGCAGCTGCTGCGCGTCCAGCGTGTCGACGGCGACCGCGAGCCACCACGCGGCGACGCCGGATTTGTCCTCGTCGGCCGATGCATCGTCGCCCGGCGCCGCAGGCAGCGCGATCGGGCGGCCGCGCCGTAACTCGGCGCAGGCCCGGTCGACCCGGATGGCTGCGCGTGCGCCAGCGGCGGGCGCCGGCAGCGGGGGCCCGGCGATCGCGCCGGGGTGCAGCGGCAGCCCTGCCTCCAGCGGCGCCTCACCGGCCCGCGGCGCCAGTTGCAGGCGGTCGTTCATCGGGCGGCCCGCGCTCGCGCGGCGGCGGCGCGGGTCGCCGCGCTGGGGCCCAACGGGCGGAGGGAGGGGTGTCGGGTCACCAGGCGCATGGCAGGCAGGATAACCATTCCTTCCGAGCCGGGCCGGCGCGGGGTTTCGCCGGCGCCGCAGCGGCGTTTCGCGTGCCGCTGCGATGATGCGACACGATGCACGATCCCGCCCCGCCCCCGCCGACCCCCGCTGGGCCCGCTGCCGCAGCGCCGGAGGCCCGCGGAACGCCCGACGGCGATCCGACTGGCTGGACGGCCCTGTGGCAGGCGATGCTCGCCGCCCACGCCGGCCCTGCGGACGGTGCCGACCCGGCCGCGGGTGGCCTGGTGCACGACCCGGTCACTGGCTGGACATGGTGCGCCCCGGAGGGGGACTCGCTGGCGCCGTGGTTTGAGCTCTACAAGCCGCTGCTCGATGCGCGCCATGCGCAGCTAACGAGCGGCGCCGGTGCGTGGGTGATTGCCCAGCTCGGCCAGAGCCTCGACGGTTGTGTGGCGACCGCCGGCGGCGATTCGTACTTCGTCACCGGGCCGCAAAGCCTGACCCACCTGCACCGGCTGCGCGCGCTGTGCGACGCGGTGATCGTCGGCGCCGGCACCGTCGCCGCCGACGACCCGCAGCTGACGACGCGGCGCGTGCCCGGGCCGCAGCCGGTGCGCGTCGTGCTCGACCCGCGCGCCCGCCTCGACGGGTCTGCCCGGGTGCTGCGCGATGGCGTCGCTCCGACCTTGTGGGTCTGTGATGCCGACCACGCCGCGGCGGCGCGGGCGCGCCTCGCCG
>JBDTUO010000583.1:0-2071 GCA_040007675.1 Rubrivivax sp. | reverse complement strand
ACTTCGTCGAGTTGTCGATGCTGACCGGCGACGGCAAGGTGCGGCGCTAGTCCCGGCAGTCTCGCTGTCCTCCCGCCGCGCGGGCGGGGAGTCTTTTCCAATTCAGGTATGAGCCTGGAGCGGCCTGAGATCGGCGACGCGAAGCGAGTCGATCCGTTGTAGACGCAGGCCAGTGTATCGGCCGAGTTTGTTTGAGTTGTCGAAGGCTGTGGGCAAGTGGTCGAAGGGTGCGGGCGGTGGGCAACGCGAAGGCGTTGTCCACGGGCCGCGCCCGGTGCGCCGCAAGGCGCATCGTCCACTTGTCCATAGCCCGCCGGGCGCGAAGCGCCCGGCCCCCGCGCGGCCCGATGATTTTTTGCGCTGTTCACGCGCGTGCGGGCACGCGCCTGAACAGCGCCGCGCGAGCCTCGTTGAGTTCCTCGGCGGCTTGGACATCGGTCAGTGCACGGGCGAGCTGCTGCAGGTGCTCCAGCGTGATGCCAGGGCGCAGGAACTGCTGCGCCTCGGGCAGGCTGGCCAGCTTGTCCAGCGGCGTCATGACGTTGCCGGCGCGGTACACGCGCTTGATGCGCCCGGGCTTGTTCGGGTCGGCCACCTCGGTGGCGAACAGGCACGGGCGGTGCAAGTTCAAGAACGGGTTGAGGTACTCAGCGCAGAAGGTGTTGAAGCGTCCCGCGTGGCGCTGGGGAATGTGCCCGTAGCCGAACACTTTGCGCACGACTGCACCGTTCTTGGTCTCGGCCAGGCCGTTGTCGTTGCTGCGGCGCGGACGGCTGCGGGTGAACTCGATGCGCAGCTTGTCCAGCAGGCGCGCTACGCGATGGTTGACATACTCGCTGCCGTTGTCCGCATGAAAGCCCAGCAGCTCGAATGGGAACTGCTCGAGCATCTCCTCGATCACGGGCAGCAGATGCGCCTCGGCGATGCTGTGCACCGAGGCCACCACCTCCCATTGCGTGACGCAGTCCACCGCGTTGATGTGGTACAGGCCCTTGATCCCGTCGTGGTCCCCCTGATGCACGCTGTCGATGCGGATGAAGCCCGGGCGGCCATCGGGCGCGGGCGCCTTGCGCACGCCGATGCTCGGCGCCGTGGCGCCGCGCGTCGTGGTCTGCACGACACGCTGGGCGCGGTAGCCGGCACTCTTGCGCAGGTTGTACAGGTGCGCCACCGAGATCAAGGCCAGCCGCTCGAAGCGCGCGTCGCCGAACACGTCGCGCTGGCGGCGCAGCACGCACGCCGTTGCCGGCCCCGACAGGGTGCCCATCGCGCGATCCACCCCGGCCAGCAGCGCCACGTCGGCGGGCGTGTAGCGCCGCGCGAAGGCGTGTCGCGGGGCGCGGTAGTTCTTCACCAGCGGCGCGCGTGCCATCCAGCGCGCCACCAGCCGCGTGATCTGGGCGCGGCTGTAGCCGCTCAAGCGCTGCAGGTAGGCCAGCAGCGCGCCGCGATCCGCGCGACCGAGTTGGCGGTAGTCCAGCCGCCGCAAAACCGCATCGATCCATTGGTAGCGCCCTGCGTCGTCCTCGGCGGCGCAAAACTGCAGTGCCTGCGTGCCCTGCAGAACTTGACGCACCTGTTCCACGGTGCATACCTGAGCTTCGTTCATGTCGATCACCATCGCTTCGATGATCGACACGCCCCGCCGGCGCGCTGCCCGTCAGCCGCTCAGCCGCCCTCCCAAGGCCCCCTCCAGGCTCATTCCTCGTTGGAATCACGAGCCCGGCTCCAGGCTCATACCTCGTTGGACAAGACTCTCGCTTGTCTTGGGCGTGTCTGGCGCTATCGTCTCGGTAGTCGCCCTATCTCAGCCGACTCCAATGCATGCCACTCAATTCGTCGTAGTTCACACGCCTGGCCCGGCGTGGAAGCCCGGTATTCCGGCGTTCGAGCAGGACGGTTTGCAGTTGCATGTGGCTCACTACGCGCAGCTCCTCAAGGAAGGCAAGCTTGTCATGGGAGGCCCCTTCCTCGACGCGAAGTCCGGAGGCATCATGATGGCCGAGCCCGGGGTACCTCCGAGCTTTCGCCGCGGCAGACCCAGCGGTGAAGTCAGGGCTTCTCACCTTTG
>JBDTUO010000582.1:0-2088 GCA_040007675.1 Rubrivivax sp. | reverse complement strand
ACTTCCTCACGCCCGAGAGCGAGACCTCGATGTGGTACTTCTGGGGCATGGCGCGCAACTTCCGCGCCGACGACAAGGCGCTGACGGCGCAGATCCGTGACGGCCAGGGCAAGATCTTCTCCGAGGACCTCGAGATGCTCGAACGACAGCAGGCCAACCTGCTGCAGTGGCCCGAGCGCACTGTGCTCAAGCTCAACATCGATGCCGGCGGCGTGCAGGCGCGCAAGGTGATAGCCCGCCTCGCGACCGAGGAGCAAGCCGCGGCGAACGCAGCGGCCGCCGCCTGAGCCCGATGAACGCGCCGTCCACGCTCGCCGTCCGGGTCTCGCGCCGGACCCTCGAGGCCGAAGGCATCTGCAGCTTCGAGCTGACGCGCGAGGACGGCGCGCCGCTGCCCGCGTTCTCGGCCGGCTCGCACATCGACGTGCAACTGCCCGGCGGCCTGACGCGACAGTACTCGCTGTGCAATGACTCGCAGGAGTCGCACCGCTACCTGATCGGCGTGCTGCGCGACCCGGCCACGCGGGGTGGCTCGGCCGCGATGCACGACGCCGTGCACGAGGGCGACACGCTGCAGATCAGCCCGCCGAAGAACCACTTCGCGCTCGCCCACGACGCCCGCCGCAACCTGCTGCTGGCGGGCGGCATCGGCGTCACGCCGATCCTGTGCATGGCCGAGCGGCTGGCGCGCACCGGCGCCGACTTCGAGATGCACTACTGCACGCGCTCGCCGGCGCGCACCGCATTCCATGACCGCATCCGTGCGGCGGCGTTCGCCGACCGCGTGCAATTCCACTTCGACGACGGCGAGGCGGCACAGAAACTGGACCTGACGGCGCTGCTGCAACGCCCGGCGGACGGACTGCACCTCTACGTCTGTGGCCCGAAGGGCTTCATGGATGCCGTGTTGTCGCGCGCCCGATCGGTCGGCTGGCCCGAGGCGCGCCTGCACTACGAGTTCTTCGGCGCCGAGGTCGCGGCCTCCGACACCGATGCCGGTTTCGAGGTGCAGCTCGCCAGCTCGGGCCGCGTCGTCGCGGTGCCCAAGGGGCGCAGCGTCGTGCAGGCGCTGGCCGACGTCGGCGTGATCGTGCCGACCTCGTGCGAGCAGGGTGTGTGCGGCACCTGCCTGACGCGTGTGCTCGACGGCGAGTGCGAGCACAAGGACCTGTACCTGACGCCCGAGGAGCAGGCTGCGCACGACCAGTTCCTGCCGTGCTGCTCGCGCGCCCGTTCGGCACGGCTGGTGCTGGACCTGTAGCGCACGGCCTGGCTCTGCAGCGCGCTGTTCGCGCAGGCAGAATTCACGTCTTCCGTGCCCACGAACCGAATCCCTGGAGACCGCATGACCGCACGCACCACGCCCCCGTTCCGCGCCGACCACGTCGGCAGTTTCCTGCGGCCCAGGTTCCTGCTCGATGCGCGCGAGCAGAAGGCCCGGGGCGAGATCGGCGCCGAGCAACTGCGCGAGGTGGAGGACCGGGCGATCACCGAGATCGTGAAGTTCCAGCAGGACGTCGGGCTGCAGAGCGTCACCGACGGCGAGTTCCGCCGCACCTATTTCCACATCGACTTTCTCGAGCAGCTGGGCGGCGTCAAGACCGACATCCCGGTGACGGTGAAAAAACCCGACGGCAGCGAAGAGCTGGCGCCGCCGGTGATCCGTGTGATCGACAAGGTGCGCCACGCCCGGCAGATCCAGCTGGCCGACTTCGAGTACCTGAAGTCGCAGGTCGCGCCGGGCCACACGCCGAAGGTGACGATCCCGTCGCCGACGATGCTGCACTTCCGCGGTGGCCGCGCCGGCATCA
The DNA here is from genome assembly GCA_040007675.1 of Rubrivivax sp. Classification (GTDB taxonomy): domain Bacteria; phylum Pseudomonadota; class Gammaproteobacteria; order Burkholderiales; family Burkholderiaceae_C; genus Rubrivivax. The sequence goes on along the minus strand of JBDTUO010000582.1, from coordinate 277 downwards.
GCCGGGAGGCCTACCCGGAGCTCGATCCCGACTTCTACGACGACGTCGCGCGCGCCTACGCTGACGAGTTGCAGCACCTCGCCGATGCCGGCTGCACCTACGTGCAGATGGACGACACGAACCTCGCGTACCTGTGCGACGAACGCATGCGCGAGGCGGCACGCCAGCGCGGCGACGACCCGAACGAGCTGCCGCACCGCTATGCATGGTTCATCAACAAGGTCGTCGCGCTGAAGCCTGCCGGCATGACGCTGGCGATGCACCTGTGCCGCGGCAA
>JBDTUO010000581.1:0-2089 GCA_040007675.1 Rubrivivax sp. | reverse complement strand
GGGATGCAGCCGATGTTGGTGCATGTGCCGCCGGGCGCCGGGCCGCCCTTGGCGTTTTTCCACTCGTCGATGCAGGCGGTGTCAAGGCCGAGTTGGGCGGCGCGGATGGCTGCGATGTAGCCGCCCGGGCCGCCGCCGATCACGATGACGTCGAAATGCTTGGACATGGGACTGGAGGACTTTCTCGAAGGGGGTCGCGCGGATCGTTCACTCGCTGGGCACGAAGATCCACAGCAGCAGGTAGACGAGCACGCCGGTGCCGCCGAAGAGCGCCAGCAGCGTGACCAGCAAACGCCAGATCCAGGGCTCGATGCCGGTGAGCGCAGCGATGCCGCCACAGACACCACCAAGCCAGCGGTCGCTGCGGCTGCGACGCAGCCGGTTGATCTCGGCCATCGCGGGCGCTGTGCCGGGCGAAGACGCGCCATCGAGCACGCGCGCCTTCGCGCGCTGGAACTCGTCGTCGTTCAGCGTGCCGGCAGCCCGCAGGGCCTGCAGGCGCTCCAGATCGTCGGCGATGGCCATGCGCAGGCTCCCCGGTGTCAGGTGTCGGAGGTCAGCGGCGACGTCAGATGTCGAAGAGAAGGCGCGACGGATCTTCCAGCGCTTCCTTCATCGCGACCAGACCGAGCACTGCCTCCCGGCCGTCGATGATGCGGTGGTCGTAGCTCATCGCGAGGTAGTTCATCGGTCGCACGACGACCTGGCCGTTCTCGACCACGGCGCGGTCCTTCGTCGCGTGCACGCCGAGGATGGCGCTTTGCGGCGGGTTGATGATCGGTGTCGACAGCATCGAACCGAACACGCCTCCATTGCTGATCGAGAACGTGCCGCCGGTCAGGTCGTCGAGCGAGAGCTTGCCGGCCTTGGCCTTGGCGCCGAAGTCGGCGATCGTCTTCTCGATCTCGGCAAAGCTCATCTGGTCGGCGTTGCGGATGATCGGCACCACCAGCCCGCGCGGGGAACCGACCGCGATGCCGATGTCGAAGTACCCGTGATAGACGATGTCGTTGCCGTCGACGCTGGCGTTGATCACCGGATAACGCTTGAGCGCAGCGACCGCCGCCTTGACGAAGAAGCTCATGAAGCCGAGCTTGACACCGTGCTCAGCCTCGAACTTCTCCTGGAACCGCTTGCGCATCTCCATCACCGGCGCCATGTTGACCTCGTTGAAGGTCGTCAGGATCGCGTTGCTGGACTGCGACTGCAGCAGGCGCTCGGCGACGCGCGCTCGAAGGCGCGACATCGGCACGCGCTGCTCGGGGCGGTCACCGAGCTTCAGCGCCGTCGGCGCGGCGACCTGTTGCAGGGCCGGGGCCGGAGCGGCCGGGGCCCGGGCCGCGGGGGCGGGTTGGGCCGGAACGGCGGTCGGAGCCGTGCCGGCGGCGACCGCACCCAGCACATCGCCCTTCGTGACGCGACCGTCCTTGCCGGTGCCGGTGACCGTGCCGGCCGCCAGCCCGTGGTCGGCCATCAGCTTGGCCGCAGCCGGCATCGCGACCCCGGCCTTCGCGGCCTCGCCGCCGGGGGATGGGCGCGTGGGCGGAGTGGCAGACGGCGACGACGGCGCCGGCGCTGCCGGGGCCTTCGCGGCGGGCGCGGCAGCCGGTGCCGCCGCCGCGCGGGCCGCGGTGTCGATGCGGGCGATCACCTGGTCGCTGGCGACCGTGGCGCCGTCGCCGACGACGAGTTCGGCCAGCACTCCCGCGGCAGGCGCCGGCACCTCCAGCACGACCTTGTCGGTCTCGATCTCGATCAGGATCTCGTCCTGCTCGATCGCATCGCCCGCCTTCTTCTTCCACGTCATCATCGTCGCCTCAGCGACCGACTCCGACAGTTGCGGGACCTTGACTTCAACGATAGCCATTGCGTTCTTTCGCCCGGATGCGTGTTACTTGCTGAGCACGAAGCCCTTGAGCTTGCCGAAGGCCTGATCGACCAGCGCCTTCTGCTGTTCCTGGTGCAGGTGGGCGTAGCCGACCGCCGGCGATGCGCTGGCCGCGCGGCCGGCATAACCCAGGCGCTGGCCCTCGACCATGTTCTCGTGGATGTAGTGCTGCACGAAGAACCAGGCACCCTGGTTCTGCGG
>JBDTUO010000580.1:0-2092 GCA_040007675.1 Rubrivivax sp. | reverse complement strand
CGCCGAAGTGCGCGAGGCGGTCGACTTCTGCCGCTACTACGCCGGCGAGGCCGAGTTGCGCCTGGCCGAACAGACCTTGCCCGGGCCAACCGGCGAGCGCAACCGGCTGCGCCTGCGCGGTCGCGGCGTGTTCGTCTGCATCAGCCCGTGGAACTTCCCACTCGCCATCTTCGCCGGCCAGGTGGTGGCGGCGCTGGTCGCCGGCAACACTGTCGCCGCCAAGCCCGCCGAACAGACGCCGGTGGTCGCGGCTCGCTTCGTCGCGCTGCTGCACGACGCCGGCGTGCCGACCGCGGCGGTGACGCTGATGCACGGGCCGGGAGAGACGGTCGGCGCCGCCGTCGTCGCCGACCGGCACACCGCCGGGGTGTGTTTCACCGGCAGCACCGCGGTGGCCAAGCACATCCAGCGCGCACTCGCGGCGCAGGACGGCCCGATCGTGCCGCTGATCGCCGAGACCGGCGGCCTGAATGCGATGGTCGTCGACAGCACGGCGCTGCCCGAGCAGGTCGTCGACGCCGTGGTCCAGAGCGCGTTCCGCAGCGCCGGCCAGCGCTGCTCGGCGCTGCGGCTGCTGTGCGTGCACGAGGCGGTGGCCGACGGCGTGATCCAGATGATCCGCGGCGCACTCGCCGAGTTGCGGCTGGGCGACCCGGCGGACCTGGCGACCGACGTCGGCCCGCTGATCGACGACGAGGCGCACGCCGCGATCACGCGCCATGTCGAGCGGCTGCGTCGGGACGCCACGCTGGTGGGCGAGACGCCGGCCGGCGCCGCCACGTTCCCGCGCCTGCTGGCGCCGGTGGCGTTCGAGATCGGCGCGGTCGAGGACCTGCGCGAGGAGGTCTTCGGCCCGGTGCTGCACATCGTGCGCTGGGGCGGCGACCCGGGCGCGCTGGTCGCGCGCATCAACGCCCTCGGCTACGGCCTGACGCTGGGCGTACAGACGCGCATCGACGGCCGCGCGCAGCGCATCGCCGACGCCGCGCGCATCGGCAACGTCTACGTCAACCGCAACATGATCGGCGCGGTCGTCGGCGTGCAGCCCTTCGGCGGCGAGGGGCTGTCGGGCACCGGCCCCAAGGCCGGCGGCCCGAACTACCTGCCGCGCTTCTGCGCCGAACAGACGGTGACGGTCAACACGGCAGCCGCCGGCGGCAACGCCGAGCTGCTGGCGGGTCTGGGCGGGTGAACGAACGGCCAATTCCCGGCCGCGCGATTTTCTTGTGTCCGCCGCCGGGCGCCCCGGAGCGTTGGCAAGCAGTGACTTTGCTGAAAACCACCGAGCCGGCACCGCAGTGAGACGGTGCAAGGCTTGATTCCATTCCGAAAACGAAGGAGTTCATCATGACATCGACCACTCTCCGCCATCGAAGCGCCGTGGCGCTGGCCGCCGCTGCTGCGCTGACGCTCGCCGGCTGCGAAAACATGAGCGCGCGCGAACGCGGCACCGGGCAAGGCGCGGCGATCGGCGCGCTGGCCGGCGCCGTGCTCAGCAGCGCCACTGGCGGCAAGGCCGGCACCGGCGCCGTCGCCGGCGCGGCCGTGGGCGCGGTGGCCGGCAACCTGTGGTCCAAGCGCATGGAGGACAAGCAGCGTGCGATGGAGGACGCCACGCGCGGCACCGGCATCGGCGTCGACCGCACTGCCGACAACCAGTTGCGGGTCAACGTTCCGAGCGACCTGTCGTTCGCGACCGGCCGCGCCGACCTGAATCCGTCGCTGCGGCCGGTGCTCGACCAGTTCGCGTCGGGCCTGGACGGCGGGACGCTGGTGCGCATCGTCGGCCACACCGACAGCACCGGCAGCGACGCGATCAACGATCCGCTGTCGGTCGAGCGCGCCCGCACCGTGCGCAACTACCTCGAGGACCGCGGGGTGCCATCGGGCCGACTGGACATCGCGGGCCGCGGCTCGCGTGAACCGATCGCCGACAACACGAGCGACGCCGGGCGGGCGAAGAACCGAAGGGTGGAGATCTACTTGCGCGAACCGTCTGCCTGACCCGGTGCAGCCCGGCCGTCAAGCGGCCGGCAGCTCACGGATAAAGGCCGCGCTGGTCGCGCGCACTGAGGATGCGTTCGCAGGCGAC
>JBDTUO010000579.1:0-2097 GCA_040007675.1 Rubrivivax sp. | reverse complement strand
TGCGGCGCTCAGCGCGGCCGCGGCAGCCCGATCACCGTGCCTTCGCGCCGCGCATCCGCCGCGCCGTACTGCTTGCCGGTCTTCGGATCGACGAGCACCGCCTGCACCGAGCCGATGTCGCTCGGCGCGCCGACGCTGTGGCCGAGGTCGCGCAGGCCCTGCAGCGATGCCGCGGGGAAGCCGGCGAAGCGACTATCGGGCGCGCCGTTGTCGATGCTGATGCCACCGTTGGCCGAAGTGACCGACAGCCGGGGCGCGTCGATCGCATCCTGCAACGACATGCCGTGGTCGATCAGGTTCAGCGTCACGTTAAACACCGAGTTGATGATGGTCGAGCCACCGGGCGAACCGTAGGCGATCAGCGGTCGCCCGCGGGCGTCGAAGATCATCGCAGGCGTCATGCTGCTGCGCGGCCGCTTGCCCGGGGCGACGTCGTTGGCGCCCGGATTGAAGTTGGCCGGGTCAGGGTTGGCGGCCGGCGTGAAGTTGAAGTCGGTCAGCTCGTTGTTCAGCAGGAAGCCGAAACTGCGGAAGCAGCTGACCTGGGCGCAGCCGGGCGGGTACCAGCCGGCGAACATGCCGGCGCCGTGCGACGACTCGATGGTGTTCGTGTACGAGACCATGTTGCCCCACTGGTCGACGACCGAGAAGTGCGTTGTCGACCCGCCCGGCCCGCTGAAGACCTCGGCGGTCGACAGCTTGCCGCCGATCGGGCCGGTGTCATAGCGGCGCGGGTCGTCGGCGACCGCCGTGGCCATGCGCGCATCGGGGTTGATCAGCGCGCTGCGCATCGCGGTGTACGCATCGGCGATCAGACCGCTGGTCGGCAGGTCGACGAAGTCGGTGTCGCCCATCCAGACCGCGCGGTCGGCGAAGGCCAGCCGCATCGCCTCGGCCATCACGTTGAGCGTGCGCGTGCTGCCGAATCCGAATCCCTGCCCAGCGTCGCCGATCGGGAAGCGCTCCAGCATCTTCAGCATCTGCACCACCGTCAGACCGCCCGATGATGGCGGGCTCATCGCCTTGATCGTGACGCCGCGGTACTGGCCGACGATCGGCGCGCGCAGGTCGGCGGTGTAGGCCGCCAGGTCGGCCAGCGTCATGCTGCCGGCGTACGATGCGTCGAGTCCGGGGCGCACGCGTTTCTGCCCCTCGACGACGCCCATCGCGATCTCGCCCCCGTAGAACGCGTCCGGTCCGTCATGCGCGATCGTCCGCAAGGTCTCGGCCAGCGGCAGGTTCTGCACCGTCTCGCCGACCTGGACGCGCGACGTCCCGCCGGGACAGAAGTAGGCCTCGGCCTCGGGATAGGTCCGGGCGCGCGAGCTGCAGCTCGCGGAGACGTAGCGCGGCGTCGCCGCGAATCCGTCGCCGGCGAGCGCGATCGCCGGCGCGATCGATGCGGCCAGCGGCAGCCGGCCCCAGTGCTCGACCGCCAGCGCGGTGCCGCGCACCATGCCGGGCACGCCGACGGCGATGCCCGAGGTCGATGCGTTGGTGAAGGACTTGCCGACAAACATGCCCGCTGTCGCCCCGGCCGGCGCCTTCTCGCGCGAGTCGATCGCGAAGGTGCGGCCGCTCGCCGCCAGATGAATCATCATGAAGCCGCCGCCGCCGATGCCGGCCGACTGTGGCTCGACGACGTTGAGCGCATAGGCGATCGCGACCGCGGCGTCGACCGCGTTGCCGCCCTGCTCCAGGATCGCGGCACCTGCCTGAGCGCCATACGGGTTGGCGACCGACACGACGCCCTTGCGGAAGGCCTTGCCGGCCCACGGCGGCGGCGTGCCGTGCGCCGCGCCGGGCACGCTGGTGGCGAGGCCGGGCACCGCGCGCACATCGGCCATCGCCGGCGGGTTGCCGGCACAGGCCAGCAGCGAAGCGAGTGCGACGAGCGAGAAGGGTCGCCCGAGGTAGCGAGAAACGGACATGCAGGTCTCCTGGATCGGTGGGCGTGCGCGCGTCGATCGCGGGCACGGGGTGCTGATGGTGCCGCGGAGTGGGCGCAGCGGCAACCCCATGCCTGGCCGAGTCGACCCGTGGTCGAGGAACGCGGCCTCAGACCCCCCCGAACAGGTCGGTCGGCGGCGCAGCGCG
>JBDTUO010000578.1:0-2102 GCA_040007675.1 Rubrivivax sp. | reverse complement strand
GCGGGCTTCAGGCGCGACTGCGAAATGCCGCGGTAGCGGTAGTCGGTGACGGCGCTGACGTTGAACGCGAGCTCGGCGTGGGCGACGCCCGGAATCACCGGGGCCGCGAGCACGACGGCAACGGCGAGGATCGATCGTTTCATGGAGGAGGCTCCGACAAGCGAGGTGGACGGGAGGAGGGGGTCTGCTGCGACGGGATTTGCAGCTTCCGTGCCAGCGCCGCGTCGCCCTCCTGCGGGGGCGGCATGCGCCGGCGCCGCCATTGGCGCCCCGCCTCAGCCCATCGGCGCACCGCTTCGGTGCAACCCTGATGCGTGGCACCCCTTCGGTGCCTGGATTTAGGGGGGCAGGGGCTCGCGGGCGCGCGCCCCTCGCTCGCCTCGCACAATCCGCGGCGGACCCGAAAGTCGCCTCGGGCCGACCGGCCTCCCTCCTGCGCCCGCCTTCGATTCATCGCCCGTGTCGCTCGCCGTCGTCATCAGTCGCGCCCTCGACGGGCTGGAGGCGCCCGAAGTGCGGGTCGAGGTCCAGCTCGCCAACGGCCTGCCGAGCTTCACGCTGGTCGGGCTGGCAGACACCGAGGTCAAGGAGTCGCGTGAACGCGTGCGGGCAGCGCTGCAGCAGAGCGGCCTGAGCTTTCCCCACAACCGGCGCGTGACCGTCAACCTGGCGCCGGCCGACCTGCCGAAGGAATCGGGCCGCTTCGACCTGCCGATCGCGCTCGGCATCCTCGCCGCTGCCGGCCAGCTCGACGCGGCGCGGCTGGCGGCGCACGAGTTCGCCGGTGAGCTGTCGCTGGCGGGCGAGTTGCGCCCGGTGCGTGGCGCGATCGCGCTCGCGCTCGGCGCGCGGCGGGGTGGCGCCGGCCGCGCACTCGTGCTGCCAGCCGCCAGCGCCGCGCTGGCCGCGCACGTGCCGGGCGTGCGCGTGCTGGCTGCCAGCCACCTGCTGGAGGTCGTCGCCGCGCTGACGCCGGGCGACGCGGCGGCCTCACTGCCCGCGGCGCTGCCCGCGCCGCCGGCGCCGTCCGACGACGCCGGTCCCGCGCCCGACCTGCGCGACGTCAAGGGCCAGGCGCTGGCCAAACGGGCGCTCGAGATCGCCGCCGCTGGCGGTCATCACCTGCTGCTCGTCGGCCCGCCCGGAACCGGCAAGTCGATGCTGGCGCAGCGCCTGGCCGGGCTGCTGCCGCCGATGACGCCCGAAGAGGCCTTGTCCAGTGCCGCCGTGCTGGGCCTGACGACGGCATCGTCAGGCGCCGCCGCGGGCGATGGCGCGGCGGCGTTCGGCCGGCGCCCGCTGCGGGCGCCGCACCACAGTGCCAGCGCGGCGGCACTGGTCGGCGGCGGCGTGCCGCCGCGGCCGGGCGAGATCTCGCTCGCGCACGGCGGCGTGCTGTTCCTCGACGAGCTGCCCGAGTTCCCGCGCCCGGCGCTGGAGGCGCTGCGCGAGCCGCTCGAAAGCGGCCACATCGCGATCTCGCGTGCCGCCCGCTCGGCGCGCTTCCCGGCGCGGTTCCAGCTCGTCGCGGCGATGAACCCGTGCCCGTGCGGTCGCCTGGGCGACCACACGCCGGGCGCGCCGGCCTGCCGTTGCACGCCGGACCAGGTCACGCGCTACCGCGCGCGCCTGTCGGGCCCGCTGCTCGACCGCATCGACCTGCAGGTGACCGTGACGGCACCGCCCCCCGCCGAGCTGCTGGCGCTGCCTGACGGCGAAACTAGCGCCGCGGTCGCCGCGCGGGTTGCCGCGGCACGCCAGCGCCAGATCGATCGCCAGGGCGTCACCAACGCCCGCCTGACGCCGGGCGCGGTCGACGCCGCGGTACGCGCCGACCCGGCGGCGCTGCAGTTCCTGCGCCGGGCCGCCGAGCGCCTGGGCTGGTCCGCCCGCGGCCTGCACCGCACGCTGAAGGTCGCGCGCACGATCGCGGACCTGGCTGGCGAGGAGCAGGTGGCGCTGGCGCACATGGCCGAGGCGGTCCAGTTCCGCCGGGGGCCCGGCGGCTAGAATCCGCGCTCTGGCGACCGTGGTGAAGTGGATATCATGCAGCCCTCCGAAGGCTACGTCGCAGGTTCGATTCCTGCCGGTCGCACCAGCCA
>JBDTUO010000577.1:0-2105 GCA_040007675.1 Rubrivivax sp. | reverse complement strand
TCCGGCAGCAGCGGCGGCGTGACCGTCATCACGCGCTGCATCTCGGCCTTTGGCTCGCCGACGCTGACGCCGCCGATGGCGTAGCCGGGCAAGTCGATCTCGGCAAGCGCGGCAGCGCTCTCGGCCCGCAGCTCGTCGAACATGCCGCCCTGGACGATGCCGAACAGCGCATTGGGATTGCCCAGGCGCGCGAACTCGGCGCGCGAGCGTTCGGCCCAGCGCAGGCTGAGCGCCATCGAGCGGCGCGCCTCATCGGCCGTCGTCAACCGGCCCGCGGTCTGGTACGGCGTGCACTCGTCGAACTGCATCACGATGTCGCTGTTCAGCGCGGTCTGGATCTGCACGCTGATCTCGGGCGTCAGGAACAATTTGTCGCCGTTCACCGGTGACGCGAAGCGCACGCCTTCTTCGCTGATCGCGCGCCCCTTGCCGTCGGCGCCGGCCAGGCTCCAGACCTGGAACCCGCCGCTGTCGGTCAGGATCGGCCTCGGCCAGGCCTCGAAGCGGTGCAGTCCGCCGAAGGTCTTCAACACGTCCAGCCCCGGGCGCAGCCACAGGTGGAAGGTGTTGCCGAGGATGATCTGCGCGCCCATGTCGAGCAGCGACTGCGGCAGCACCCCCTTGACCGTGCCGTAGGTGCCGACCGGCATGAACTGCGGCGTCTCCACGACGCCGTGGTTCAGCGTCAGCCGGCCGCGCCGCGCCGCGCCGTCGCGAGCCAGGACCTCGAACCGGAGCATGTGGAGATTGTCGCTGGTCGATCGGCGCCCGCGCACGTGACACGGGGGGCGCTCGCCGTGTGAGGCGCCGGCGGGCCTATGCGCCCGGGCCGCGCCGCGCCAGCAGCATCGCGTCACCGTAGCTGAAGAAGCGGTAGCCCGACTCGATCGCGTGCCGGTACAGCGCCATCACGTGCGCGTGGCCTGAAAAGGCGCTCACCAGCATCAGCAAGGTGCTGCGCGGCAGGTGGAAGTTCGTCAGCAACTGATCGACGACGCGAAAGCGGAAGCCCGGCGTGATGAACAGCTCGGTCTCGCCGCGTTGCGGCCGCAGCGGCTCGCCCTCCGCCGCACCCGCTGCGGCGGCGGCCGATTCCAGCGCGCGCAGCGCCGTCGTGCCGGCAGCGACGATGCGCCCGCCGGCGGCCCGCGTCGCCTCGATCGCCGCCACGGCGTCGGCGCCGACCTCGTACCACTCGCTGTGCATGCGATGCGCTTCGATGCGTTCGACACGCACCGGCTGGAAGGTGCCGGCGCCGACGTGCAGCGTGACGTGCGTGTGGTGCACGCCGCGCGCGTGCAGCGCCTGCAGCGTGGCGTCGTCGAAGTGCAGCGACGCCGTCGGCGCCGCCACTGCGCCGGGCCGGGTGGCAAACACGGTCTGGTAGCGCGCTTCGTCTTCCGCGCCGTCGGCGTGCGTGATGTAGGGCGGCAGCGGCACATGACCGTGGCGCGCGAGCAGCGTCAGTGCATCCTCGGGCAGCCGCAGGTGGAACAGCGCTTCATCCGGCCCGGCGCGGCCCAGCACCTCGGCGTCGAAGGCGTCGGCGAAGCGCACCCAGCTGCCGGCGCGCGGCGACTTGCTGGCCCGCAGGTGCGCCCAGACTTCGAACACGCCGCGCTCGGCCCCCGGCAGCACGCGCTCGACCAGCGCCTCCACCACGCCGCCGGTCGGCTTTTCGCCGAGCAGGCGCGCCTTGATGACACGCGTGTCGTTGAACACCAGCAGGTCACCCGGCTGCAGCAGCCGGGGCAGGTCGCGGAAGGCGCGGTCGTCCGGCAGCGCGCCGCGCCCGTCCAGCAACCGGGCGCCGCTGCGTTCGGGCGTCGGATGCTGGGCGATCAGCGCCTCGGGCAGGTCGTAGTCGAAATCGGCGAGCGTGTAGTCAGGCATGCGCATCAGGGGGCAGAGCCTGACAGAGTGCGAGGCAGGCAGAATTGTTCCATGCCTGCCGCCACGCGTGCCGCGAAGCGATCCGCCGCCGCCGCCGGCGCGCCGCCGCCGTCGGCCGCGACCAGCGGCCCGGCGCGCGCGCTGCTCAAGCTCGGTCTCGTGCGCGACATCGACCTCGCGCTGCACCTGCCGCTGCGCTACGAGGACGAGAC
>JBDTUO010000576.1:0-2113 GCA_040007675.1 Rubrivivax sp. | reverse complement strand
GAGCAGAGGACTCATAATCCTTTGGTCATTGGTTCGAACCCAATACGGCCTACCAATATTCTTCTACTCGACTCGGGTTCGTCAGGGGGTGGCAGGGGCGGGCATATGGGAGTTCAGTCGTGAGCGAGCCCCTGCGGTCGCCGATCAAGGACAAGCCCTTGCGCTCACCCGGCCAGTCGCTGGATGAGGAGCGCGGCCGCCTCTGGGAGGACAAGATCGAGAACTGGGCGCTGCTCGCGCTCGTCATGTTGGTGCTCGCCGCGATGGAGTGGTATCGGTATTTCCGACCTACTCCGCCCGAACCATGGCTCGTCTCGGTCATCGCATTGGGCTTGGTCGGCTTCGCGGCTTTTCGCTTCCTGCGCCTGAGACCCAAAATGCGCGAGCTACGGCAGGGCGCGGAAGGCGAGCGTGCCGTCGGACAGTTTCTTGATCGGCTGCGCGTCGATGGTTATCACGTCTTCCATGACGTGTTGGCTGACGGGTTCAACCTCGACCACGTCGTCATTGGGCCCGGCGGAATCTTCACCATCGAGACGAAGACCTGGAGCAAGCCGTCACACGGGGACGCGCGAATCAAGTATGACGGTGAGCAGATCGTTGCAGGCAAGTTGACGCCGGACCGCGATCCGTTGATACAAGCCAGTGCCCAAGCTGGTTGGCTGCGGGCGCTGCTCTCGGAGAGCACGGGCCGGAGACTTTCTGTGCGGCCCGTGGTGGTCTTTCCAGGCTGGTACGTGGATGCCGGTCCCGGCAGCCAGCGCGACGTCTGGGTCATGGAGCCAAAGGGGCTGCCCGCGTTTCTCGCAAACCAGCAGGAAGGTTTGCGCCCAGAAGACGTCAAGCTGGTCTCGTTTCACCTGTCGCGCTACGTCCGGTCACAGGAGCGAGAACGGGAAATGCGTAGGTAGACCGCGGAGCAGGGCCAAAGCTTTGGGCTGCCGGTTTCGAGGTCACGGCGCCCTTCGAAACCGCATACCGTGCCCTCAAGGTTGCCGGGCGCAGAGTTCCGATATGCGTGCATGAGCGCGAACACGAGAGCGACCCGACGCGCGATTGTCAAACTGGGCAAACGCCTTCAATGCAGGGCGGTGCCCAGCAGATTCCGCTGCTGGGCAAACGGGCCTGATGCCGGAAAGTGCGCGACTGATGCGGCCCTGTGTGTCTTCTCAACAATCACACATTTGTGTGACAATTCAGGCCATTGAATGGCTACCCCTGGAGGCCCCGCCATGCATACCGCAACCCTTCGCGCCGTGGGCGGTTCCGTGTCCGTCACCCTCCCGCGTCAGATGCTGCGCACGTTGGGCCTTGCGGCCGGCGCATCGGTGGCGGTGACGGTTGAGGATGGGCGCTTGGTTCTTGCACCCACGCGCCCGCGCTACTCGCTGGCCGAACTGCTGACGGGCATGAAGCCTGGAGACATGCCCACCGCGAACGGGTGGAGCGACGCCCTTCCGGCTGGCCGCGAAGCCTGGTAAAGAACTGTGCCGACCCGCAGGGCGAGCTATGTTCCCCGGCGCGGAGACATCATCCGGCTCGACTTCGACCCCAGCGCCGGGCATGAGCAGCAGGGCACGCGGCCGGCGCTGGTGCTCTCGCCCGAAGCCTTCAACCGCTTCGGCATGGCGCTGGCCTGCCCCGTCACGCGGGGCGGCGCCTTCGCGCGCGGGCAGGCATGGACAGTGCCCCTTGTGGGCACCGGCCGGGTGACCGATGGTGTCGTGTTGTGCAACCAAGCGCGAACCGTGGATTGGAAGGCCCGCCGCGCTCAGTTCATCGAAGCCGTGCAGGACGAACTGATCGCCGATGTGCTGGCGCGCGTCGCGACCTTGATCGAGTGAGCGATGCGCCCCGCGCCGACCTGCCTGCGCGATGGTTCCCAGGTGATCCCGACGAACCCGAGGGCCGCATGAGCGATACCGTCACACTGCCTTTGCTGCGCACAAGCATCGCAACCAGCGCCGCAATGGTGCCGATGCATCCGCGAACCGGAATTTCGAGTGCTGAAAGCCGACGTCCTACGCGGTCTCGCTTCTAACGTCTGAGCGCGCGATCGTCTTGTCGTCAGACCTTGTGGGTCGACAGCAGCAGGCTGGTTTCGGTCTGGCCG
>JBDTUO010000575.1:0-2113 GCA_040007675.1 Rubrivivax sp. | reverse complement strand
TCGTGCGCGACATCGACCTCGCGCTGCACCTGCCGCTGCGCTACGAGGACGAGACCCGGCTGACCCCGCTGGCCCAGGTCGACGAAGGGGCGATGGCCCAGGTCGAGGGCGTGGTCCAGGACGCGCGCATCGATTCGCGCGGGCGCCGCCAGCTCGTGCTGCGGCTGCACGACGACGACGGCGAGGCGCTGCAGCTGCGCTTCCTGCACTTCTACCCGTCGCAGCAGAAGACCTGGGGCGCGGGGCGGCGGCTGCGGGTGCGCGGCGAGCTGCGCAACGGCTTCTTCGGGCGCGAAATGGTGCACCCGACGGTCCGCGTCGTCGAGGCCGGCACGCCGCTGCCGACGACGCTGACGCCGGTCTACCCGGCCAGCGCGCAGCTGCCGCAGGCCTACCTGCGCAAGGCCGTCGGGTCGGCGCTGGCCCACGCGCCGCTGCAGGAGCTGCTGCCGGCGGCCTGTGTGCCGCCGGGGCTGCCGACGCTGGCGCAGGCGCTGCGCTCATTGCACCAGCCGCCGCCGTCGGCCGACCCGGCGGCGCTCGAGGACCGCACGCAGCCGGCCTGGCAACGCCTGAAGTTCGACGAGCTGCTGGCGCAGCAGTTGTCGCAGGCGATGGCGCGCGAGGCACGCTCGCAGCTGCGCGCCCCGGTGCTGGCGCCACCCGCGTCGGCCGCGGGCTTGCCGGCGCGCCTGCGTGCGGCGCTGCCGTGGCCGCTCACCTCGGCGCAGCAACGCGTGGTGGATCAGATCGTGCCTGACCTGGGCCGCGAACGGCCGATGAACCGCTTGCTGCAGGGAGATGTCGGCGCCGGCAAGACGGTGGTGGCGGCACTCGCCGCGGCGACCACGATCGAGGCGGGCTGGCAGTGTGCGCTGATGGCACCGACCGAACTGCTGGCCGAGCAGCACTTCCGCAAGCTCGTCGAGTGGCTCGAACCGCTCGGCGTGAAGACCGCGTGGCTGACCGGCGGCCGGCGCGGCGCGGCGCGCCGCGTGATGGAGGCCGCGGTGGCCGACGGGTCGGCGCAGCTGGTCGTCGGCACGCAGGCCGTGATCCAGGGCGCGGTGCAGTTCGCACGCCTCGGGCTGGCGATCGTCGACGAGCAGCACCGCTTTGGCGTCGCGCAGCGGCTGGCGCTGCGCGAGAAGGGTCGGGCGCCGGCGGGCGCCTCCCCCGCCCTCGAACCTCACCTGCTGATGATGAGTGCGACGCCGATTCCGCGCACGCTGGCGATGACCTACTACGCCGACCTCGACGTCAGCACGATCGACGCGTTGCCGCCCGGCCGCACGCCGATCGTCACCAAGGTCTTTGCCGACGGCCGACGACCGCAGGTGATCGCCCGCATCGCCGACGAGGTGGCGGCGGGCAAGCAGGTCTACTGGGTCTGCCCGCTGGTGGAGGAGTCCGACACGCTGGAGCTGCAGGACGCCACCGCGGCGCACGCCGAGCTGAGTGCGACATTGCCGGGCGTCGCGGTCGGGCTCGTGCACGGCCGCCTGCCGGCGGCTGAGAAGGCCTCCGTGATGGCGCGTTTCGTGGCCGGCGAGCTGGCGGTGCTGGTCGCGACGACGGTGATCGAGGTCGGCGTCGACGTGCCGAACGCAAGCCTGATGGTGATCGAGCACGCGGAGCGCTTCGGGCTGGCGCAGCTGCACCAGCTGCGCGGGCGGGTCGGCCGCGGCACGGTCGCCAGTGCCTGCGTGCTGCTGTACACGGCGCCGCTGTCCGAGACCGGCAAGGCACGGCTGCGCGCAATGGTCGAGACCACCGACGGCTTCGAGATCGCCCGCCGCGACCTCGCGATCCGCGGCCCGGGCGAGTTCCTCGGCGCGCGCCAGAGCGGCGACGCGCTGCTGCGCTTTGCCGACCTCGCCACCGACGACGCGCTGTTGCAGCGCGCACGCCGCGTCGCGCCGGTGCTGCTGCAGGAGCACCCGGCCGCGGCGCGCGCGCAGGTCGAACGCTGGCTGGGCAGCCGGGCGGAGTTCCTGAAGGCCTGAGACGCTGCGAATCCAACCCAGGCGCCGCGCAGCCAGGCGCCACAATCGGCGCCATGACGTTGACCGAGCTGCGCTACATCGTCGCCGTCGCGCGCGAGCGCCACTTC
>JBDTUO010000574.1:0-2120 GCA_040007675.1 Rubrivivax sp. | reverse complement strand
GCCGATGCAGATGATGCCGACGTAGATGATGTCGAGCTGGAAGAACGCCGACGCGTCCTGGATCAGCGCACCCAGGCCTTGTTGTGCCGCGATCAGCTCCGACGCCACCAGCGTGGCCCACGCCACGCCCAGCGCGACGCGAATGGCCGTGAGGATGTGGGGTACGGTCAGCGGCACGATCACCTTGGCAAAGATCTCGGCGTCGCCTGCGCCCAGCGTGCGCGCCACGCGCACGTAGATCGGACTGATCTGGCCGATGCCTTCGACCATGACGATGACGCCGGCGAAGAAGGACGCGTAGAACAGGATCATCGTCTTGGCGATCTCGCCGATGCCGAAGTAGACGATGGCCAGTGGAATGAGCGCGATCGGCGGCAGCGCGCGGAAAAAATTGATCAGCGGATCGACGAAGGTGCGCACGCGCGGGTACCAGCCGATCGAGAAACCTACCGGAACGGCCACCAGCACGCCGAGAAAAACGCCGATGACGACACGCTGCGTGGACATCCAGACGTCAAGGGCGAGGCGCCCCTGCGCCAGTTCGACGAAGCGGGTGAACACGGCGTGCGGCGCCGGCACCAGTGCGGGGTTGACCAGGCCGCTCGCCCGCACCGCATACCACAGCAGAACGATCGCGACCCAGGGCGCAAGGCGCAGCGCGACCGCGGACAGGTTCTTTCGGGCTTGTGGCTTCAAAGTGATGAACGTACTATCGACCATCCCTTTATAGCGCAACGAGATGAGTCACGCACCCCGGGAAAGTACCGCGCCGGCGCCGGCCATCGTCAGGCTCGACGCACACGTCCTGCGCTGGCCCGTCGAAACACCAGTGCAGACCTCGTTCGGCACGATGCACGACCGGCCCGCGGTGCTCATACGGGTAGAGGATGCCGAAGGTCGAGAGGGATGGGGCGAGGCGTGGTGCAACTTTCCGGCGTGCGGCGCCGAACACCGCGCGCAGCTGGTGCAGACCGTGCTTGCGCCGATGCTGCTCGGTCGCAGTTTCCCCTCCCCGGCTGCCGCCTGGGCCGAGTTGACCTCACGCACCGCGGTGCTCGCGATCCAGTCGGGAGAACCCGGCCCGATCGCGCAGGCGATCGCCGGCGTCGATATCGCGCTGCATGATCTGGCTGCGCGTCGGGCCGGCCTTCCGCTGTGGCGCCTTCTGGCAGGCGTTGATCGCGACGTGCCCGATCGCAAGGTGACGGTCTACGCCAGTGGCATCAACCCCGGCAGCCCCGGCGACGCCGTGCAAGGCCTGCGCCGCGAGGGCTACCGGGCGTTCAAGCTGAAAGTGGGGTTCGGCGCTGATCGTGATCTCGGCAACCTCGCGGAGGTGCGATCAGCGGCTGGCAACGATGGGGTCGTGATGGTCGACGCCAATCAGGCATGGGCGCTGGACACCGCGCTGGCCATGTGCGCCCGGCTCGCAGAATTCAAGCCGTCGTGGCTCGAGGAGCCCTTGCGTGCCGACCGCCCCTGGCACGAGTGGCAGCGCCTCGGCGCTGCGACGTCGATCCCGCTGGCGGCCGGTGAGAACACGATCGGCGATGCGGCCTTCGATGCGCTCATCGCGTCCCGCGCCATCGCGGTGGTTCAACCGGACCTCGCGAAGTGGGGTGGCGTGAGCGGCGTGCTCGGCGTGATCGAACGCATCCGTTCCGCCGGTCTGCGCTATTGCCCGCACTACCTGGGGGCCGGCGTCGGCTTGCTGGCTTCGGCACATGTGCTGGCAGCCGGCCTGTCCGGCGACTCCTGGCTGGAGGTCGATTCGAACCCCAACCCGCTTCGCACCGTGCTGTGCCCACCGCTGACGACCCTGCGTGCGGGGGCGATCGAGCTGAGCCACGCGAGTGGACTCGGCATCGAGCCGGATCTGGCGCGACTGCGCAAGGAATGCGCGCTCTGACCGTCGGTCGACGCTGCTCACGGTGCTGACGCCTCGTGCGACCCGTGGGCCGTGCCCGCGTCGGTCTGTCCCGGGTGCCTGTCCTACACCTCAGGCTCACCGGCGCCGACCCACCCCGGTGCGACGGCACCCTAGATTCTGTGGCAACCCCGGATTCACAGGATCACACATGAACGACAAGACCGAACGGACCGCAGGCCAGGTGGGTGAC
>JBDTUO010000573.1:0-2121 GCA_040007675.1 Rubrivivax sp. | reverse complement strand
ACCTTCGACAGCGAACCCAGATAGACCGCGCCGTCGCCGAGGCGGGCCGCCAGCGGCGCCGGCGGCGGCGTGTCGTACCAGAGTTCGCCGTAGGGGTTGTCCTCGACCACCGGCAGCCCGAGCGCAGCGCAGCGCGCGGCGATGGCGTCGCGCCGCGCCGCCGGCATGCAGTGGCCGCCCGGGTTCTGGTAGTTCGGCAGCGCGTACAGCAGCCGCACACCGCGCGCGGCGCCGAGCGCGTCCGGCACGGCGCCGTCGGCATCGCCCACGAGGGTGACCCATTCGGGTTCGTAGGGCGCAAAGGCCTGCAGCGCACCGAGGTAGGTCGGCGACTCGACCGCGACCCGGCTGCCGGGGTCGATCAGCAGCTTGCCGACCAGGTCCAGCCCCTGCTGCGATCCGGTCGTGACCAGGACCCGCGCCGGATCGGCCGCGAGCCCCTGGCCGTTCAGTTCGGCGGCGATCCACTCGCGCAGCGGCGCAAACCCTTCGCTGGCGGCGTACTGCAGCGCCTCGCGCGGCTGCCCGGCAAGCACGCGGGCGCTCGCCTCGCGCATGGCGTCGATCGGGAACGCGTCGGGCGACGGCAGGCCGCCGGCGAGCGACACGATGCCCGGCCGTTCGCTCAGCTTCAGGATCTCGCGGATCACCGACGGGTTCAGGCGCTCGGCGCGCCGGGCCAGGGTCCACGTCATCAGGGGTCGATCTCCTCGTCCTGCAACATCCAGTCCACCGCTGCCGCCGCGTGCAGTGCCGTGCTGTCGAACACCGGCAGCGGGCTCTCGGCGGCATCGATCAGCAGGCCGAGCTCCGTGCAGCCGAGGATCACCGCCTCGGCGCCGGCGGCGCGCAGCGCGTCGATCACCCCGACGCACGCGCTGCAGGACGGGGCCCGCACGACACCGCGGCAGAGTTCCTCGTAGATCACGCGGTGCACCAGCGTGCGCGCCGCCGGTGGCGGCAGCAAGACCTCGAGCCCGTGCTGCCGCGCCAGCCGGTCGCGCACGATGGCCGGATCTTCCAGCGTGAAGCGGGTGGCGAGCAGGCCGACCCGGCGCACGCCGGCGGCGCGCACCGCGGCGCCGGTGGCGTCGGCGATGTGCAGCAGCGGCACGCCGGCGGCGGCTTCGATCGCCGGCGCGACGCGGTGCATCGTGTTCGTCGCCAGCAACAAGCCACGCGCGCCGGCGCCGACGAGGCCGACGGCGGCACGTGCGAGCTGCGCCGCCAGCGCGTCCCAGTCGCCGGCCGCCTGCGCCGCGGCGACCGGCGCGAAGTCGACGCTGTGCAGCCAGAGCGGCGCGCTGGCGAGCCCGCCGCGCCGGCGTGCGACGCCTTCGTTCAGCAGCCGGTAAGTGACCGCGGTCGACTCCCAGCTCATGCCCCCGATGACGCCCAGCGCGCGCACCTCAACCCACCCGCGCCCGGCGGCCGACGAGCACGACGGCCATCACCGCCAGAGTGAAGACCAGCGTCGACGCCTGCAGCGGCTCGCCGAGCAGCGCGGCGGCGAACAGCAGGCTCAGGAACGGCTGCAGCAGCTGCAGCTGGCTGATGCGCAGCACGCCTCCGAGCGCCAGCGCGCGGTACCACGCGAAGAATCCCAGCCACATCGAGAACACCGCGACGTACGCAAAGCCCGCCCAGGCCGCGGGGCGCACGGCGGCCACGCCGTCGGCGGGCCAGGTGGCCAACGCTGCCGGCAGGGTCAGCGGCAAGCTGCCGACGAGTACCCAGCAGATCACCTGCGGCGCCGGCAGCACGGCGGCGGCGCGCGCGCCTGCCACGTAGCCGATCGCCCCGGCCGCGACCGCGCCGAGCAGCAGCGCGTCGGCGCGCGCGAACCCGGCGCCGCCGTCGTGCCACGCCGCGTACCCGACCACCAGCGCGCAGCCGAGCAGCGCACAGATCCAGAACCCGATCGAAGCACGCTGCCGGCCGGCCCATGCCGCGACCACCGCGGTCGCCAGTGGCAGCACGCCGGTGATCACCGCGGCGTGCACGGCCGGCACCTCGCGCAACGCGAGCGCGAGCAGCAGCGGGAACCCGAGCACCGTGCCGAGCGCGCTGACAGCCAGCGCCCGCCAGACCGCGCGCGGCGGCGCCGCCACCCGCCCGCCG
>JBDTUO010000572.1:0-2129 GCA_040007675.1 Rubrivivax sp. | reverse complement strand
CGCCGGCGGGCTGGGCAGCGAGCATGCGCACGTTGAGGTGCACTGTCGGCACATGGGGGTTGCGCGGGTGCAGCACGAGCGACACGCCCATCGCCTCGAAGGGCGCGCCAGCGAGCTCGGCGCCGCGGTGCTGCGTGGCCGACAGCGGCAGCGCGGGCCCGCGCACGTGACTGAAGTTGCAGCCGCCGCGTTCGAACACCGCACCGCCCTCGATCACGCGCGTGACGCCATCGCCCTGCAGCCGGTCGCCGGGTGCGCGGGTCCAGGCATCGCGTCGGAACGTGCCGCCCTCCTCGGCTTCGAGCGCCGTGACGATGCGCTGCTGCAGCCCGAGCAGCCAGGCGCGCACCGCGGCCGGTTCAGCGGGGGGACTTGATCGCACGGTGGCCGATGTCGCGCCGGAACACGGCGCCGTCGAGGCGGATCGCGGCCACGCCCTCGTAGGCGCGCTGCTGCGCGACACGCGCCGAGTCGCCGAGCGCCGTCACGCACAGCACGCGCCCGCCGCGGGCGACGAGTTGCCCGTCCTCGCGTGCGCTGCCGGCGTGAAAGACCTTCAGGTCCTCGGCGTCGGCTGGCAGCCCTTCGATCCGGTCGCCGCGGCGCACTGCGCCCGGGTAACCGTGCGCCGCGATCACGACGCCGAGCGCGAAGCGCCGGTCCCAGTCGGGCTGGACCTCGTCGAGCGTGCCGTCGGTCGCATGCAGCAGCAGCTCGAGCAGGTCGCTCTTGAGCCGCATCAGGATCGGCTGCGCCTCGGGGTCGCCGAGGCGGCAGTTGAACTCCACCGTGCGCGGCTGGCCGGCGGCGTCGATCATCAGCCCGGCGTAGAGAAAACCGGTGAACGGCATGCCGTCGCGCGCCATGCCGTCGACCGTCGGCAGGATGATCTCGTGCATCACGCGCGCGTGCACGTTGGGCGTCACGACCGGTGCCGGCGAATAGGCGCCCATGCCGCCGGTGTTCGGCCCGGTGTCGCCGTCGCCGACCCGCTTGTGGTCCTGGCTGGTCGCCAGCGACACCACGTGCCGGCCGTCGCTGACGACGATGAAGCTCGCCTCCTCGCCGTGCATGAACTCTTCGATCACGACCCGCGCCTGCCCGGCCCCATGCACGACGCCGCCTGCATCGGCGCCCAGCATGGCGTCGACCGCGGCATGCGCCTCGGCCACGGTCGCCGCGACGACGACCCCCTTGCCGGCCGCCAGGCCGTCGGCCTTGATGACGATCGGCGCGCCCTGCGCGTCGACGTGCGCGTGTGCCGCGGCGGCGTCGGTGAAGCTCGCATAGTCCGCGGTCGGGATGCCGTGGCGCTGCATGAAGTCCTTCGCGAAGGCCTTCGAGCTCTCGAGCTGCGCCGCCGCCTGCGTCGGCCCGAAGATGCGCAGGCCGCGGGCGCGGAAGTGGTCGACGATGCCCGCCGCCAGCGGCGCCTCCGGGCCGACGACGGTGAGCGCGACCTTCTCGCGCTCGGCGAAATCCGCCAGCGCACCGATGTCGGTCAGCGGCAGGTTGTGCAAGGCCGGGTCGGCCGCGGTGCCGCCGTTGCCGGGTGCGACAAACACCGACTGCACGCGCCGGCTCTGCGCCAGCTTCCACGCCAACGCGTGTTCGCGGCCACCGCCGCCGATCACGAGAACCTTCATCCGGCGGCGTCCAGCTCGGCGTTGTGGAACACCGCCTGCACGTCGTCCAGGTCTTCCAGCACGTCGAGCAGCTTCTGCATGCGCGCGGCATCGTCGCCGGCCAGCTCGACCGGGTTCTCGGCCCGCATCGTCACCTCGGCCAGCTCCGCCACGAAGCCGGCGCCTTCGAGGGCCGCCTTGACCGCCTCGAGGGCCGTCGGCGCGGTCAGCACCTCGAGCGCGCCGTCGGCGTCGGCGATCACGTCCTCGGCGCCCGCCTCCAGTGCCACCTCCATCACGCGGTCCTCGCTGGTGCCGGGCGCGAACACCAGCTGGCCGCAGTGCGTGAACTGGAATGCCACCGACCCGTCGGTGCCGAGGTTGCCGCCGTACTTGCTGAACGCGTGCCGCACCTCGGCCACCGTGCGCACGCGGTTGTCGGTCATCGTGTCGACGATGATCGCGGCGCCGCCGATGCCGTAGCCCTCGTAGCGGATCTCCTCG
>JBDTUO010000571.1:0-2136 GCA_040007675.1 Rubrivivax sp. | reverse complement strand
GAAGGTCAGGAACTCGCCGGGGCGGGCGAGCCGCGTGGCCGGTGCGCCGGCGGCCTGGCGCGCCGCCTCGTGGCGGGCGATCTGGGTGGCTTCGGTGATCATGTCCATGCGGGGTCTCCCGACGGGGTAGGGGTAGGCGGGCGCGCGGCCCTGTGGCTTAGAAGGTTTCCCAGTCGTCGCCGGCGCCGGATGCGGCTGCCGTCGGTGGCCGGTGCGCGCCGGGTGCCGAACCGGACACCGCGGCTCTGCGGCTGCCGACGGCGCGTGGCGCCGCACCCGCTGGGTTCGGCGCGAGCGTGGCGCTGCTGCGCGGCGCCAGACGGAAGCTGGCGGCGGCCTGCACCAGGCGCTGCGCCTGCTCCTCGAGGCTCTGCGCCGCTGCGGCCGACTGCTCGACGAGGGCGGCATTCTGCTGCGTCATGCGGTCGAGTTCCGACACCGCGCTGCCGACCTGGCCGATGCCGGCGCGCTGCTCGCTGGCCGCCGCCGAGATCTCGCCGATGATGTCGCTCACGCGCTGCACCGACGTCACGATCTCGTTCATCGTGCTGCCGGCATCGGCGACCAGGCGCGAGCCGGCTTCCACGCGCTCGACGCTGCTGCCGATCAGCGCCTTGATTTCGCGCGCCGCTTCGGCACTGCGCTGCGCGAGGCTGCGCACCTCGCCGGCGACGACCGCGAAGCCGCGGCCCTGTTCGCCGGCACGTGCCGCCTCGACCGCGGCGTTGAGCGCCAGGATGTTGGTCTGGAACGCGATGCTGTCGATGACACCGATGATGTCGGCGATCTTGCGCGAGCTCTGGTTGATGTCGTCCATCGTCGCGACGACCTGAGCCACCACCGCACCGCCGCGCTGCGCGACGCTGGCGGCCGAGGCGGCGAGCTGGTCCGCGGTGCGCGCCGAGTCGGCCGTCTGGCCGACGGTGCCGGTGATCTGCTCCATCGAGCTGGCGGTCTGCTGCAGGCTGCTCGCGGCCTGCTCGGTGCGGCTCGACAGGTCCGCGTTGCCGCTCGCGATCTGGGCACTCGCGGTGCCGATCGACTCGCTGGACTGCTGCACGGCGCCGACCAGTCCCTGCAGCGCGGTCTGCATGCGGGCCAGCGCGCGACCGAGGTCGCCGACCTCGTCGCAGCCGTCGGCATGGATCACGGCCGACAGGTCACCCGCGGCGATCGTCTCGGTTTCCGCGACCGCGCGGCGCAGCGGTCTGGTGATCGAGCGCGTGATCATCCAGCCGGCCCCGGCGGCAATCATGATGCTCGCGCCCAGCAGCGCCAGCAGCAGCCACTCGGCGTGCCGCACCTGCGCGCCGCTGTCGGCGCTGTGTTCGGCGACGCGGTGCCTCTGGTGATCCCCCAGGCCCTCGATCGACGCCACGTAGCGGTCGGCGGCCGGCAGCATGCGGCCGTCCAGCAGCGCCAGCGCACCCGCCTTGTCGCCCGCCCCCAGGCGCTCGAACACCTCGTCGCGCACGCCGACGTAGGCCTTGCGCTGCTCCGAGATCGTGCTCAGCAGCGTGCGACCCTGGCCGTCGACGACTTGCTCGAGTTCGCCCTGGACGCCGGTGATCCGGGCCGAGGTGGCCTTCATCTGGGGCTCGAACGTGGCCGAGACGTCGGCGTGGTTGCCGGATTTCGCGATCGCGATCGTGCGCACCGCGTTGAGCTGCGTCAGGTGGCGCCAGTCAGCCGCCAGCGCGGATCGGCGCTCGAGTTCGAGCACGTGGCGCAGCTCGCCCTCGAACGCGTTCAAGCGCTGGTAGGCGACGGCGACGACCACCGTCAGCAACGCGAGCACCAGGCCGAAGCCGATGCCCAGCCGGGGGCCGAGCTTGATCTGGTCGAGTTTCATGTCAGGCAGTCTCTTGAAGGGCGGGTGCGTCGGCGGTTGGGGGGAGGCGGGAACGAGTTGACGGGGTGACGCTCAGCCGCGCGCCTGATGCACGAGCGCGGCGATGTCGAGGATCAGCGCGACCCGGCCGTCGCCGAGAATCGTCGCGCCGGCCACGTCTTCGACGCGGCGATAGTTGGACTCGAGGTTCTTGACGACGACCTGCTGCTGGCCGATCAGTGTGTCCAGGCGCAGCGCGGCGCGCCGGCCCTCGGCCTCGACGACGACCATGATGCCGCCGGCCG
>JBDTUO010000570.1:0-2137 GCA_040007675.1 Rubrivivax sp. | reverse complement strand
GCATCGGCCTGCATCGCCTGCAGCAGCGCGGCGCTCTGGAACGCGATGCTCTCGACCGCGGCGCGTGCGATGTGCGCGCCGGTGCTGCCGCGCGTCAGGCCGAGGATCGCTCCGCGCGCGTCGGCCTGCCAGTACGGTGCGCCCAGGCCGGTGAACGCCGGCACGCAGACCACGCCACCGCTGTCAGGCACGCTGGCGGCCAGCGCCTGCACGTCAGCGCTGCGCTCGATGAGGCCCAGGCCGTCGCGCAGCCACTGCACGACCGCGCCGGCGACGAACACGCTGCCTTCGAGCGCGAACTCGGGCGCCGCGTCGGCGCTGGTCTGGGCGGCGCTCGTCGTCACGAGGCCGTGGGTCGACGGCCGGAAGCTCGAGCCCGCGTGCATCAGCAGGAAGCAGCCGGTGCCGTAGGTGTTCTTCGCCAGCCCAGGGGTGAAGCAGGCCTGACCGAAGAGGGCGCTCTGCTGGTCCCCGGCGAGGGCGGCGATCGGCACGGCCGCGCCGAGCAGCGCAGGGATGGTCTCGCCGAACACGTGGCTGGACGGGTGCACGGCGGGCAGCACGCTGTCGGGCACGTGCAGCAGCTTGAGCAACTCGTGGTCCCAGACGTTGTGGCGGACATCGAACAGCATCGTGCGCGAGGCGTTGCTGACGTCGCTGGCATGCACCGTGCCGCCGGTCAGATTCCACAGCAGCCAGCTGTCGACGGTGCCGAACGCGAGCTCGCCCTTTGCGGCCGCAATGTGCGCCCCGTTGACGTGGTCCAGGATCCAGCGCAGCTTGGTGGCCGAGAAGTAGGCATCGACGACGAGCCCGGTGCTGCGCTGGATCTGCTCGGCGTGTCCTTGAGCGCGCAGCTGTGCGCACAGCGGCTCGCCGCGCCGGTCCTGCCAGACGATCGCGCGGTGGATCGGCTGGCCGGTGTGGCGGTTCCAGACCACGGTGGTCTCGCGCTGGTTGGTGATGCCTATCGCGCGCAGCTCGCTCGCCGCGATGCCGGCGCTGGCGATTGCTTCGCGCGCGGTGGCGAGCTGGCTGTCCCAGATCTCCTGCGGGTCGTGCTCGACCCAGCCCGGCCGCGGGAAGTGCTGTTCGATCTCGCGCTGCGCCTGCGCCACGATGCGGCCACGCTCGTCGAACACGATGCTGCGCGAGCTCGACGTGCCCTGGTCGAGCGCCAAGATCAGGCTCATGTCTCGTCCTCCGCGATCACGCACTGCACGCCGGCCTCGGCGAGCAGGCTCTCGAACGGCGACGGTGGCGTCTGGTCGGTGAACAGCATGTCGAGCTGGTGCACCTTGCCCAGCTCCACCATCGCCGGCCGGTTGAACTTGCTGTGGTCTGCCGCCATCCAGACCTCGCGTGAATTCTCCAGGATCGCGCGCGTGACCTTGACCTCTCGGTAGTCGAAGTCGCGCAGCGTGCCGTCGGCCTCGATGCCGGAGATGCCGACGAGGCCGATGTCGACCCGGAACTGGCGCATGAAATCCACCGTCGCCTCGCCGATGATGCCGCGGTCGCGTGAACGCACCACGCCGCCGGCGACGATGACCTCGCAGTCGGCATTGTCGGACAGGATGGCCGCCACGTTCAGGTTGTTCGTGATCACGCGCAAGCCCTTGTGCTGGAGCAGTTCGCGCGCGATCGCCTCGGTCGTGGTGCCGATGTTGAGGATCAGCGAGCACCCCTGCGGCACGCTGCGTGCCACCACGCGCGCGATGCGGCGTTTGGCCACCTCGTTGATCTGCTGCCGCTGGCGGTAGGCGATGTTCTCGGTCGTCGAGCTCGGCACCCGCACGCCGCCATGAAAGCGCGCCACCAGCCCCGCCTCCGCAAGCAGCTTGACGTCGCGCCGCACGGTCTGCAGCGTGACGCCGAACTGCTCCGCCAGTGCCTCCACCGAGATCGAGCCGAGGCGGCGCACGTGCTCGAGGACGTCCGCCTGCCGTGGGTTGGGGGTCATGGCCCGAGCCTAAAACGAAGCGAAGCGACCGCGGTTCAGGGAAAACAAGGGGATCAAAGGAAAACAAACGAACAATAATAGAAAAGAAAAGAACGATTCCGCCCGTTACCCCGTGGTCACCGCCTCGCCCGCCCCGGACGCCGTCGACGTGCTCGTCGTCGGCGGCGGCATCAA
>JBDTUO010000569.1:0-2137 GCA_040007675.1 Rubrivivax sp. | reverse complement strand
CGCCACCGAGCGCGTCGACCTCCTTCACGAGGTGCCCCTTGCCGATGCCGCCGATGCTGGGGTTGCAGCTCATCTGCCCCAGCGTCTCGAGGTTGTGCGTCAGCAGCAGCGTGTCGCAGCCCATGCGGGCAGCGGCCAGTGCCGCCTCGGTGCCGGCGTGGCCGCCACCGACCACGATGACGTCGAACTCTTGCGGGTGCAGCATGGTGGGATCCGATGACAGGGCAGCAATTTTACGGCCTGGCCGGCCCGGCGCCGACCTCAGAGGGTTCATCAATAAGTGAGCACACACTCTCATGTATGTGCCCACCGGTTGAGTCACGCGCCATCCGCTTGGGGGCGCGGGATGGTGACCTGCGGCTGCTTCAGCGCTGCCAGGTGCGCATCGTCGGCCCAACACACGAGCGTCCAGACACCGTCGTGCCAGCGCAGGCGGTTCAGTCCCGTGTTCGGGATCGCGCAGCTGCGGCCGCCTTCGACCGCCACGCCATGCAGTCGACGCCACAGGCGATCCAGCACCCCGCCGTGCGTCACCACGGCCACGCGTTGACCCGCGTGGGCCAGCGCCAGCGCATCGAGTGCCGCCGACACCCGGTCATGGAACGCACGATTGCTCTCGCCTCCCGGCGGTGCGCCATCGGCGTCGTGCCGCAGCCAGGCCTGCCACAACGCCGGGTGGCGCGCACGAATGGTCGCTGCGTCCAGACCCTCGAGCACGCCGAAGGACTGCTCGCGCCACGCCTCGTCGGCGCGCGTGATCGCGTCCGGTCGCCGTTGCAGCAACGGCGCGGCCGTCGCGCGCGCGCGCTCGAGATCGCTCGTCACCACGACGTCGAACGCCTCTTCGGCAAGCCGCACGGCCAGGGCCTGCGCCTGCGCGCGGCCGGCAGCGTTCAGCGGCACGTCGGCATGGCCCTGGAACCGCAGCTCGCGATTGAAGTCGGTTTCGCCGTGGCGGATCAGCAGCAGTTCGGTGGTGGCCATCGTGGCGTCGATTGTCCGGGGTGCCGGTTTCGCCCGTGTGACGCGCTCGACGAATGCGCCGCAGAAGCGGCTCGCTTCATGCCTTCGGCGGACCGAAGTGTCGCGCCGGCTTCGGCGCACGCTCGTACAGCGACGCCACCTTCGGCAGCTTGGCCTGGATCTCGCGGATGCGCGACGGCCCCGAGGGGTGGGTCGACATGAACTCGGGCGGCGCTCCCTCGTTGGCGCGCAGCATCTTCTGCCACAGCGTCACGCCGGCGCCGGGGTCGTAGCCCGCGCGCGCTGCGAGCTCCATGCCGATGACGTCGGCCTCGGACTCGTCCTCGCGGCTGAACTTCAGCGTCAGCAACTGGCCGCCCATGCTCAGCACCGCGTCACCGGCGCCCCCCAGGCCCAGCAACGAGCTCAGCACGCTGGCGCCGATCCGGGTCGCCGCGGTCTTGCCCATGCGTTCGCGGGCGTGTTCGCGCAGCGCGTGCGCCATCTCGTGCCCCATGATCGCTGCGACCTCGGCGTCGCTCAGCTGCAGTCGCTGCAGCAAGCCGTAGAAGAACGCGATCTTGCCGCCCGGCATGCAGAACGCATTCAGCTCCTTGCTGCCGATCAGGTTGACCTCCCAGCGCCAGCCGCGTGCGCGCGGGTTCCACGGCAGCGTGAACGGGATGATGCGGTCGGCGATCGCCTGCAGCCGCACCACCTGCGGGTGGTCGGCCGGAGCCAGCGCACGCTGGCGCGCCGCTTCGCGCTGCAACTGCAGGTACTGCGACGCGGCAGCCTGTTCGACCTGCTCGGCGGGCACGATGCGCGCGAAGCCGGAGCTCTTGCCGACGTCGCCGCGCACCCCGCCGGCGTCCTGCTGGGCGCGGGCGGCGAACGGCAGCCAGCCGCCGGCGGCGGCGCCGCCGAGCACCATCGCCCAGCGCCGGCGGCTGTGCAGTGCGCAGCCGCATGCCCGCACGTGCAGCGCCGGTGGCAGATCGGCATCGGTGTGAAAGCTCAAGGTCGTGGTCCTCGCGGGGTTCTGTGAGACACGGGGCGGCGTTGCCGGTTCCATCGACCGGCCCTTTCAGGCGTCTGCGTCCGCCGGCACGGGCGTCGCCTCGAGCGCCCGGATCGGCACGCGCAAGGCCCACAGCATCCCCAGCGCCGGTAG
>JBDTUO010000568.1:0-2140 GCA_040007675.1 Rubrivivax sp. | reverse complement strand
TGACCTTCGACACCGGCGGCACGGTGCTGGACTGGCACGGCGGACTCGTCGCTGCAATGTCCGACGTCGGCGCGGTCCATGACCTGGCGCCCGACTGGCACGAGGTGGTCAACGACTGGCGCCGGCGGGCCATGAAGGGCATCGTCGGCCAGACGCAGCCGCCGTTCAACATGGACGACGTGCACCGTCGCACTCTGGACGAGACACTCGCGCACTCCGGCTTGCAGGCTTTCAACGACGCCGAGCGCGATCGGATCTGTCGCGGCTGGCACGCGCTCGACACCTGGCACGATTATGCGGGTGCGCTGGCGGACCTGCGCAAGACGCTGCCGGTGGTGTCGTTCACGATGCTGCCCACCTCGCTCGTCATCGATGTGTCGCGCCGCAACGGCATCACCTGGGACGCCGTCATCTCGTGCGAAATGATCGGCGTCTACAAACCGCACGCAGAGGCCTATGCCACCGCCGCACGTTGGTTGTGCCTGGAGCCGGAGCAGATCCTGATGGTGGCCTGCCACAACTTCGACCTCAATGCGGCACACCAGGCCGGCTTTCGGACAGCCTTCGTTCGGCGCCCCGCGGAATGGGGCCCGGCCGGTCCTCCCGATCCGAATCCGAACATGGACTACGACATCGTCGTCGACGGCTTCGCCGAACTCGCGACCGCAGTATCAAATCTGCATTGATCCCCCTTTACATCACCGGAGATGACCATGACCAACTTCAAAGCCCTTGCTGTCGCGCTGCTTGCCGCGTTCACCCTTCAGTCTCATGCCGCCGACGGATTGGTGGCAGTCAAGAGCTCCCATACGATTGCAGAAACCGGCAGCAGACTGGTCACGGCGTTGCAGGCGCGAGGGCTCAAGCTGTTCGCGCGCGTCGATCACGCCGCCGGCGCGGCCACGCTGGGCCAGACCTTGCGTCCGACAGAAGTCTTCATCTTCGGCAATCCTCAGGGCGGCACACCGCTCATGGTGTGCCAGCAAACCACGGGCATCGACCTGCCACTCAAGGCACTGATCTGGCAGGACGCGACGGGGCAGGTCTGGTTCGGCTACAACGATCCGGCTTGGATTGCCGCCCGGCACGCGGTAGCCGATTGCCCTGTGGTGCCCAATCTGGCCAAAGCGCTGGCCGGACTGGCAACCGCAGTGACGGCGCCGTAATGGCGACGCGCTGAGGAGGCCGTCAGCAACTTGGATGGGAGTCGGTGCCCAACCCGTACAGCGTGTCAACACGCATGGGGTTCTCGGCCTCAAAGGAAGCGGGCGATCACGGCTCGCAGGCGCTCACGGGCCGCTGCCGGCATCGCCGCCGGTGGCGTCACCAGCGCGGCGCCCAGTGCGGTGTGTGCGGCCGATGCCGGCCATTCACTTGCAATGCGACGCACCGCGTGGCCGAGCACCGTCTGGGCGCGCTGGGCATTTCCCTGCAGGTTCGCGATGGCGATCTCGGCAGTCACGCAGGCCCGATGCGGGTGCCAGCAGGCCCAGTCGGAGGACAGGGTGGGCCAGCGACATCTCTTCTCGCATCGAGCCGATGGCTGACACCGACAGCGGGTACTGCACGCCCATCGCCTTGATCGCGTAGACGGCTCTCGTGTAAGGAACGACGGTCCCGCGCGTCTATTGGGAGGCGACGGCCACCCCCGACGATGTCGAGCACGGACTCATCCGCGCGCCTGGCGTGTTCGACGACCCGCGCATTCACGCTGCCGTCCGTCGACGCGGCCGCGCCCGGTCATCGACGGCGCGTCCTTCTGCCGCTTTGCTCCCGCGGTATTGACTCGCTGCCGGCCTCGCTTGCTCGACACGCCGAAGTGCTGGCCGACACGCCAGCCGCGCAAAGCGAGATTCGCGCCCGACGGGCCAGGATCGCCTACCTCGACGACGACTGGTC
Organism: Rubrivivax sp.; assembly: GCA_040007675.1. Classification (GTDB taxonomy): domain Bacteria; phylum Pseudomonadota; class Gammaproteobacteria; order Burkholderiales; family Burkholderiaceae_C; genus Rubrivivax. The sequence goes on along the minus strand of JBDTUO010000568.1, from coordinate 241 downwards.
GCTCAACGACGCTCGCTGACACCTACTGACACCTACTGACGCCCGCAAACGGCCGCCGCACAATCCATCCTCACCATGGCCAGCCCTTTCAACGGCATCGCGCACTGGCTTGGCGGCCAGCTGAGCCGCTACCTGAGCCAGTCTTCGCACAGCCATGGCACGGCAGCACCGACCGATCCGGTCAGCTTGATGGCCTGCCTGCAACCCGGTGACGTGCTGCTGGTGGAAGGCCAGACGCGGG
>JBDTUO010000567.1:0-2167 GCA_040007675.1 Rubrivivax sp. | reverse complement strand
TCGGCCGCCCAGCAGGTAGCCGAGGCGGAGACCGGGATCGGTGTTTCGGCGGCGCCACCACCCGAACCCGAACCCGATATCGATCCGATGGACGCCGCGCTGGCGCGCATGGCGCGGTCGCGTGAGGCGCTGCGTCACACGCTGATGCCGCCGCGCCGGGCACGCGTATCCGTCGACGACGCGGGTGTTCCCCGCTCCGGCCTGGCGGGTTTGCCCCGGCAAGCCCGCCGCTGGTGGGCCTTCGCGCGGCGGCGCATGGGCGACTCGCCGTTTGCGATCGTCGCATTCGATACGGTGCAGACCTGGTGGCAACGCCATCCGTGGCGCGCAGCCGGCGAGGCGCTGGTGACGGAACTCGATGCCTCGCTGAGGCCGGCAGCACGTCGCCATCCGGGCCTGACCCTCGCGCTGGCTGCCGGAGCCGGTGCCGCGCTCGTCGCCACCCGGCCCTGGCAGTGGCGCTGGCTCGGCGCGCAGGTTCGTGCGCTGCCGCCGCGCGCGTTGCGCTGGACCATGCTGCAGTTGTCGCAGGCACCCGTGCAGGCACTGCTGGCGGGCTGGGTTCTGGCGCGCGGCGGGCAGGCGGTTGCCGCGTCGGCGTCGCCACCCCCATCCGCCGACGACGGTCTGCCCGTCAGCCCGGCCGGACACTCTGCACCCCGATGAAGTCATGCGCAGGACGCGCCGCCCCCGCGGAGCATTTCGCCGACTCGATTGCCACGCCGCCGGCGGATGCCGCGGCTTGGGTGACCGACGTGACGCGCTGGCTGTTCGGCGCCATTCAAGCTCAGGAAGCGGTGTGGCACGACACCCAGCCGGGAGTCATGCAGCGCGTCGGGCCGTGGACGGCACGAGACGACTCCCGCAGCTAGTGATCTCGCCGCGAGGCGGCGACCTCGGGGTACTCAGAAGGCGTCGGCCGCCTCCAGCGCGCCGACGAACGCAGCCAGGATCGCAAGCATCACCCCGGCTTCGATGGCGCGCTGGAGCGCATCGATCACCGCCGGCTCGACGTAGGCGCTGCGCCATTGTGTGCACGCGCGCTGCCCGGTGCCGGACTGCACTTGCCGGAGCGTCGTCGGCACGCCGAGCGCACCGCCTTGTTGCAGCACCCGGACCAGTTCGGCGGTGAGCACCGCCGTGCCTTCGAGCAGCTGGATCCAGCGCTCACCATCGAACAGCATGCCGCCGGTGAGCGTTTCGTGCTCCGCCGCATGGCGCGCCGCGCGCAGCCAGCGGGCCACCGCCAGCCCGACGTCGTCGGGGTCCATGCTGCCAACGACCACCCACTGGGCAAGTGCCATCGGGACGCCCGGTGACGGGCCGAAATCGGACAAGGGCCCGAACCGTACCCCCTCCATGAAGGGCGCCTGTGTCAATTGACGCACCCGCGCGCCCGCACCGGCCATCCAACGCGCGACCAACGGGAACGGCGATCGACTGCGCGGACTGTCCGCTGCGCCCGCTGGACGCGTTCCAGGCCTGCACCGACGCCGAGCTGAGCGTCATCGAAGGCATCAAGCAGGCCGAGCTTCGCTACGAGACCGGCGCGATCCTGATCGCCGAGGGCGCCGACGACCCGCCGCTGTTCACGCTGCGCGAAGGCTGGGCGTTCCGCTTCAAGACGCTGCCGGACGGTCGACGGCAGATCCTCAGCATCCTGCTGCCGGGCGATTTCATCGGCCTGCAGCAGAAGATGAGCGACGCTGCCGCGCATGGCGTGCAGACGCTGACGCCGGTGCTGGTGTGCCGCTTCCGGCGCGACGCCGTGTGGCGGCTGCATCAGGAGCTGCCGAGCCTCGGCTACGACGTGACCTGGTTGGCCGCACACGAAAACGCCCTGCTCGACGAAAACCTGCTGAGCCTGGGCCAGCGCACCGCGCTCGAGCGGCTGGCGGCGCTGCTGCTGTTGCTGCACGCACGTGCCGCGCCGCACGACCCACTGGCCGACACCGAAGGACTGCTGTTCCCGCTCACGCAGCGCCACCTGTCCGACGCGCTGGGCCTGTCGCTGGTGCACACCCACCGCACGCTGCGCAGCCTGCGCGACCGCGGCCTGTACGCGCTGCAGGGCGACGGTCGCCTGGCGCTGCCTGACCCACCCGGGCTGGCCCGCATCGCCAAGCTGCGCTGGCCGCTGGTGGTCGGGCGCCGGCCGCTCATCTGA
>JBDTUO010000566.1:0-2168 GCA_040007675.1 Rubrivivax sp. | reverse complement strand
CGCAACGAAGGCATCAGCGTCCGCCACAACCCCGAGTTCACGATGATGGAGTTCTACGCGGCGTACTGGACGCACCGCGAGTTGATGGACTTCACCGAGCAGGTGCTGCGCCACGCCGCGCGCCAGGCCACCGGCTCGGCCGTCGTCAGCTACGGCGGGCGCGAGGTGGACCTCGAGCAGCCATTCGTGCGGCTGTCGGTGCGCGACGCGCTGGTCGCGCACGCCGGCCTCGACGCCGCGCAGGCCGCTGACGCCGCCGCGCTGCGCGCGCGGCTGACCGCGCTCGGCGAGGCGCCACCGGCGCACTGGACGCTGGCGGAGCTGCAGTTCGGCCTCTTCGAGGCGGCGGTGGAAGACAAGCTCTGGCAGCCGACCTACATCGTCGACTACCCGGTCGAGGTCTCGCCGCTGGCGCGCGCGTCCGACACCGACCCGACCGTGACCGAGCGCTTCGAGCTCTTCATCACCGGGCGCGAGATCGCCAACGGCTTCTCGGAGCTGAACGACGCCGAGGACCAGGCCGCGCGCTTTGCCGCCCAGGCCGCGAACAAGGACGCGGGCGACGAGGAGGCGATGTATTTCGACGCCGACTTCATCCGCGCGCTGGAGGTCGGTATGCCACCGGCCGGGGGCTGCGGCATCGGCATCGACCGCCTCGTGATGCTGCTGACCGACAGCGCCAGCATCCGCGACGTCATCCTGTTCCCGGCGCTGCGGCAGGACCGCCAGGAAGGCTAGGGCCGGCCGCGTGATGGCGCGTCTCGAATCGCTGCACATGGTCGAGCGCGCCTGCTGGCAGGAGCTGGCCAACGCCGCGCGCGACCGCGAGCACGCCTGGCACGTGATGGTGCTGGCCACGGTGGACGGCGAGCGTGCCGAGGCGCGCAGCGTCGTGCTGCGCGACATCGACGAGGCGCGGCGCCGGATCCTCTTCTACGCCGACGCCCGCAGCGCCAAGGTGGCGCAGATCCGGGCGCAACCGCTGGGCACGCTGGTGGGCTGGTGGCCGCTGCCTGGCTGGCAGCTGCGGCTGCGCGTGACGCTGGCGGTCGAGACCGGCGGGCCGGACGTCGGTTCGCGCTGGACGCGCGTGAAGCTCTCGCGGTCGGCGCACGACTATCTGTCCGCGCTGCCGCCGGGCACGCCGGTGGACCGCTACCAGCCCGAGCGCGGCGCGCGCGACCACTTCGCCGTCGTCACCGCACAGGTGACCGAGTTCGACTGGCTCGAGCTGCATGCCGACGGCCACCGCCGCGCGCGGCTGGACGGCGCCGCCAGCACCTGGCTCGTGCCTTGAGCTGGTAAAGACATGGCGCGGCGGGCGGCGCCGCGCGCCGTCAGCGCGTGTTGAACTGCGGCTTGCGCTTGGCGAGGAAGGCGTCCATGCCTTCCTGCTGGTCGGCGGTGCCGAACATCGCGTGGAACAGGCGGCGCTCGACCAGCAGGCCGTCGTTCAGCGTGCCTTCGTAGGCCCGGTTGACACACTCCTTGGCCGCCATCACGCTGGCGGCGCCGAGGCCGCAGATCAGCTCGCCCAGGGCCAGTGCCTCGGCCATCAAGCGGTCCGCCGGCACCACCCGCGACACCAGCCCGGCGCGCTCGGCCTCGGTGGCGTCCATCATGCGGCCGGACAGCACCAGGTCCATCGCCTTGGCCTTGCCGATCGCACGCGGCAGCCGCTGGGTGCCGCCGGCACCCGGAATGATGCCGAGCTTGACCTCGGGCTGGCCGAACCGGGCCGTGTCGGCCGCGAGCACGACGTCGCACATCATCGCCAGCTCGCAGCCGCCCCCGAGCGCAAAACCCGCCACCGCCGCGATCACCGGCTTGCGCACGCGGCGGATGTGCTCCCAGTTGCGCGTGATCAGGTCGCTCGTGTAGGCCGACACGAAGTCGTGCTGCGCCAGCGTGCCGATGTCCGCGCCGGCCGCGAACGCCTTCGCGCTGCCGGTGATCACGATGCACCCGACACCCGGGTCGGCGTCGAAGCCGAGCAGCGCCTCGCCGAGCGCGTCCATCAGCGCGTCGTTCAGCGCGTTGAGCTGCTGGGGCCGGTTCAGCGTGATGACCGCGGTGCGGCGGTCGGCGTCGCCGTGCGTCGCGGTAAGGATGACGGGGTCGCTCATCGTGGAGTCCTTGACACAAATGCCTGCACGCCATGGTACTGG
>JBDTUO010000565.1:0-2169 GCA_040007675.1 Rubrivivax sp. | reverse complement strand
GTTCATGCCAGTCGGTGGCCTGCTGCAAGGCATGGGCTGCGTGCAGCAGCTTGCCTTCCTCGAAGTAGTTGCCGATGAGCTGCAGGCCCACGGGCAAGCCGCCTTCGCCAAAACCCGCAGGCACGCTCATGCCAGGCAGGCCGGCCAAGCTGCCAGGCAAGGTGAAGATGTCGGCCAGGTAGGCCTTGACCGGGTCGTCGCCCTGCTCGCCGAGCTTCCACGCGACCGTCGGCGCCACCGGCCCGGCGATCAGGTCGCACTGGCCGAAGCAGGCCTGGAAGTCGTCGGCGATCATGCGCCGCAGCTTCTGTGCCTGCAGGTAGTAGGCGTCGTAGTAGCCGTGCGACAGCACATAGGTGCCGATCATGATGCGGCGCTTGACCTCAGGCCCGAAGCCTTCGGCGCGTGTGCGGCGGTACATGTCGCGCAGGTCAGCGTAGTGCGCCGCCCGGTGGCCGAACTTGACGCCGTCGAAGCGGCTCAGGTTCGAGCTCGCCTCGGCCGGGGCGATGATGTAGTAGACGGGAATCGACAGCTCGGTGCGCGGCAGGCTGACGTCGACCAGGGTCGCGCCCAGCCGTTCGAGTTCGGCCAGCGCCGCCCGCACCGCGTCGGCGACGTCGGCCGCCAGCGCGGCGGGGAAAAACTCGCCCGGCAGCCCGATGCGCAGGCCTTGCAGCGGCCGCGCGGCGCTGGCGCCCTCGCGCGGCATCCGCATCTCGGCGTGGAAATCCTGCGCCGGTCGTTCGGCGCTGGTCGCGTCGCGCGGGTCGAAGCCGCTCATCGCCGACAGCAGCAGCGCGCAGTCCTCGGCGCTGCGCGCCAGCGGCCCGGCCTGGTCGAGGCTGGAGGCGAAGGCGATCATCCCGTAGCGCGAGCACACGCCGTAGGTCGGTTTGATGCCGGTGATGCCGCAGAAGCTGGCCGGCTGGCGGATCGAGCCGCCGGTGTCGGTGCCGGTCGCCGCCGGCACCAGCTGCGCCGCGACCGCTGCCGCCGAGCCGCCCGACGAGCCACCGGGCACGCGCGCCGGATCCCACGGATTGCGCGCCGGGCCGAAGGCCGAGTTCTCGTTCGCCGAGCCCATCGCGAACTCGTCGCAGTTCGTCTTGCCGAGCGTCACCATGCCGGCGCCGGCGCTGCCTTCAGCGCTGTCGTCGGGCCCGGCGCCGAAGCCGAGCCGCTGCACGATGGTGGCGTCGAACGGGCTCTCGTAGCCGTCGAGCATGCGCGAGCCGGCGGTCGACGCCAGCGTGCGGGTGACGAAGATGTCCTTGTGCGCCACCGGCACGCCGGTCAGCGCGCCGGCAACTCCGCGCGCCCGGCGCGCATCAGCGTCGCGGGCCTGCGACAGGGCCGCGTGCGCATTCACCGCGAGGAAGGCACCGAGGTGTTGGTGATCTGCAAGCCTTGCAAGCAGGTGTTGGGTCAACTCGACGCTCGAGACGGCGCCGTCGGCGAGCGCGCGGGCGGCCTCGGCGACACCGAGCTCGTGCAACGGCGAGGTCGGCGCGGCCCTCATTCGATCACCCTGGGCACCAGGTACAGCCCGTCTTCGACGGCGGGCGCGCTGCGCTGGTTGGCCGTCCGCGCGTCGGGCTCGGTGACGGCGTCGTCGCGCAGCCGCAGTGCCACCGCGTGCGTCGCCGAAAGCGGCGTGTACAAGGGCTCGACGCCGGAGGTGTCGACCGCGCTCATCTGTTCGACGATGCGGAAGAAACCGTCGAGCTGCACGAGCATCGCGCACTGTTCGTCGGCGGACAGTTCGAGCCGCGCCAGGTCGGCGATGCGGCGGACGTCCTCGGGGCGCAGGGCCATGGTCTTGCAGGCTGAAAAGCGGGGGAGTCGGCAGGCGTGCAGCGGGCCGGGCACGCCTCTTTACGAGGCTGTTTCGGCGGTGTCGTACGTTATTATCCCCGGTTACCTCACAGCCCCGAACCGCCGCGTCGATGTGACCGTCGACGGCCGGCCGCGCCTCCATGTTCGCTTCCATGCGTCGGTACTTCTCGACGGACCTTGCCATCGACCTCGGCACGGCCAACACGCTGATCTACGTGCGCGGCAAGGGCATCGTGCTGGACGAGCCGTCGGTGGTCGCGATCCGCCACGAAGGAGGCCCCAACGGCAAGAAGACCATCCAGGCCGTCGGCAAGGAGGCCAAGGCGATGC
>JBDTUO010000564.1:0-2175 GCA_040007675.1 Rubrivivax sp. | reverse complement strand
CCGAGACCGGCACGCTCACCGTGAAGGGCGGCTGGTCGACGCCGCCCGAAACGCAAGGCGGCAAGTTCCGCGGCGCGGCGGTCGGATCGACGGCCGGGTTCAGCTACGGCGCGCAGGTCGTCGAGGTCGCGGTCGACGAAGACACCGGCGCAGTGCACGTCGAGCAGGTCTGGATTGCGCACGATTGTGGTCGGGCGATCAACCCGCTCGCGGTCGAAGGCCAGGTGCAGGGTGCCATCTGGATGGGCATGGGCCAGGCCTTGTCGGAAGGCACGCAGTACCACCTCGGCCTGCCGGTGCGCAGCAACCTGCTCGACTACCGGATACCGACGATTGCCGAATCGCCGCCGATTCACGTCACGCTCATCGAGAGCATGGATCCGCTCGGGCCGTTCGGTGCGAAAGAGGCGAGCGAAGGCGGCCTGCACGGCTTTCCGCCGGCCGTCGCCGCCGCGATCAACGACGCGCTCGGTGTGCGCCTGAACGAACTCCCGATCACCCCCGACCGCGTCTTCGATGCGATGCAGCAACGCCGCCGCGAGCAAAAGCTGCAAGCGATGAAAGACGCAAAAGCTGCGAAGGTCGCGGCACGAGAGGCCTGAACACGATGCACGCACTGTCCGAATTTGCACTGAAGCGCCCGGCGAGCCTCGTCGAGGCGGCCGCGCTGCTCGCTGCCGAACCGCTCGCGCGGCTCGTCGCTGGCGGCACTGATCTGTTGCCCAATCTGCGCCGCGGGCTCGAGCGCCCGCCGGTGTTGATCGACATGTCGGGCCTGAAGAGCTTCGGCGCGATCGAGTCCGCCACCGACGGCAGCCTGACGCTTGGCGCAGGGCTGACGCTTGCCAAGATCACGACCGACGCGACGATTGCCGAGCGCATGCCGGCGCTGCGTGAAGCGGCACGCTCGGCTGCCGGCCCGGGCCATCGCACGGTGGCGACCCTTGGCGGCAACCTGTGCCAGGACACGCGCTGCGTGTTCTACAACCAGAGCGAATGGTGGCGCGCTTCGAACAATTACTGTTTGAAGCGCGGCGGCGACACCTGCCACGTCGCGCCCGAGGGCAATCGCTGCCACGCCGCCTTCAGCGGCGACCTCGCGCCGGTGCTGCTCGCGCTCGGCGCCGAGGTCGAGCTGTGCTCGGCACGCGGCGAGCGCTGGATCGCGCTCGATGCAATGTACCGCGACGACGGCGCTGCGCACCTCACGATCGAGCGCGACGAATTGCTTTCGCGCGTGCGCATTCCAGCGCCTGCCGCGGGCTCGGAGTGCCGTTACCACAAGGCGCGAGTGAGAGGCGCGATGGACTTCCCGCTCGCCGCGGTCGCGGTCGCGCTCGCTTTGAAGGACGGGCGCGTCACCGCGCTGCGCGTCGGCATCTCGGGAACGAATACGCATCCGCTGCTGCTCGCCGGTACCGCTGAGCTTGTGGGCGAGGTGATGGACGAGGCGCTCGTCGCGCGCGTTGGCAAGCTCGTGCAAAAGCAGGTGAGCCCGATGCGCAGCACCATCACGCCATCGAACTACCGGCGCCAGGTGGCCTCCGCGTTGGCCCAGCGTCTGTTGCGTGAGCTGGCGCGTGAAGCAATGCAGGAATCGGTGCAGGGCTGAAGCGTCGCCGCGGGCCAGACAAGGAATCCAGATGGTACAGATCGTTCGCCGTGAGCAGTTCTCCGATCAGACCTTCCTCTGGGAGGTCGATGCGCCCGACGTCGCGCAGGCCGCGCAGCCGGGTCACTTCATCATGCTGCGGCTCGATGACGCCGGTGAGCGCATCCCGCTCACCGTCGCCGATTTCGATCGCGAGCGCGGCACGATCACTGTCGTCGTTCAGTCACTCGGCGCAACGACGCGTGAGATGCGCGACAATTTTGCCGAGGGCGACGAGTTCGCCGATTTTGTCGGGCCGCTCGGCCTGCCGCAGCACATCGAAAAGATCGGTGAGGGCGGCGGCCACGTCGTGCTCGTCGGCGGAGGCCTGGGTGTCGCGCCGATCTTCCCGCAGTTGCGCGCGTTCAAGGAAGCGGGAAATCGAACGACGTGCATCGTCGGCTTTCGGAACAAGGATCTCGTCTTCTGGGCCGACAAGCTCGGTGAGTGGGCCGACGAGCTGATCCTTTGCACCGACGACGGCAGCGCGGGACGCGAGGGTTACGTCAACGCCGCGCTGCAAG
>JBDTUO010000563.1:0-2179 GCA_040007675.1 Rubrivivax sp. | reverse complement strand
GCGCCGATGTCCGGCGGCCCGGCGCGGGCGCGCGACGGCACGATGAGCCTGATGGTCGCCTGCGACGATCCCGCCTGGCTGCGCTGGCAGCCGCTGCTGGCGACGCTGGCGTCGCGGCTGTTCCGCGTCGGCACCCGGCCGGGCGATGGCGCGCGCACCAAGCTCGTCAACAACCTGCTGGCGGCGGTGAACCTGGCGGGGGCGGCCGAGGCAATGGCGCTGGCCGAGCGGCTCGGGCTGGACGCGGCGACGACGCTGGACGTCATCGCGCAGAGCAGCGGGCAGAGCTGGATCGGCAGCGACCGCATGGCGCGCGTGCTCGCCGGCGACACGGCCCCGCGGGCCCAGATGCGGCTGCTCGCCAAGGACAGCGCCCTCGCGCTGGCGGAGGCGGCGCGCGCCGGCCTCGCCGCGCTGCCGCTGCGCCAGGTGGCCGCCGCCCGCTTCGCCGCCGCGCTCGCCGCCGGCCAGGCCGACGCCGACGACTCCGCGCTATGGGAGCGGCTCGTCCGCGACTGAGCCGCGTGCCCCGACCGCCGGCGGTTGGAGCGGGAATCGCACCGTGAAGCGCGCGCCCGGGCCGCGCGCCGGGCCGGCGGCGCGGGGCGGATGCGCGTCCTCGATCGTCACCACGGCGCCCTGCTGCAACGCGATCTCGCGCACGATGGACAGCCCCAGGCCGCTGCCGTCGACCGGCGTGCCGAGCGCACGGTAGAAGGGCCGGAACACGGCTTCGCGTTCGGCCGCCGGCACGCCGGGCCCGTCGTCCTCGACCTGCAGCACGATCACCTGGCCGAACGGGTCGGGCGTCACGCGCGCGGTCACGCTGCCGCCGGCCGGCGTGTACTGCAGGGCGTTGTCGACCAGGTTGCGCACCAGTTCGCGCAGCAGCACGCGCTGGCCCGACAGCAGCGCGCCGGTGCCGGCCTCCGGGCCCTCGTAGCCGAGGTCGACGCCCTTGTCCATCGCGTGCGGCACGAAGTCGCGCACGGTGTCTATCGTCAGCTCGGCCAGGTCCACCGGCGTCGAGCGCTGCGCGTGCTCGCGCGTCTCGGTGCGCGCCATCGAGAGCAGCTGGTTGACCATGCGCGCCGCACGCTGGCTGGACATCGCGATCTGCTCGAGCGAGTGCTTGAGCGACTGCGGGTCGCCCTCGCCGCGGTCGATCTGGCGCGCCGCCAGCTCGGCCTGCATGCGCAGCCCGGCGAGCGGGGTCTTCATCTGGTGCGCGGCGTCGGCCAGGAACTGCTTCTGCGTGCGCACCGAGCGGTCGAGCCGCTCGAGCAGGTCGTTGATCGCGCGCACCAGCGGCACCACCTCGTCGGGCACGTCGCGCTCGGCGATCGGGCTCAGGTCGGTGCTTTCGCGCTTGCGGATGCGCTGCTGCAGGTCCGACAGCGGCTGGATGCCGCGCGTCAGCGCGAACCAGACCAGCACCACCGCCAGCGGCAGGATCACGAACTGCGGCAGGATCACGCCCTTGATGATCTCGGTGGCCAGGCGCGAGCGCTTGTCGAGCGTGGCCGCCACCTGCACCAGCGACAGCGGCGTCTCGAGCGGCGGCGGGGCCATCAGCCAGCGGTAGGCGACGCGCACCGGGACGCCGTGCACGGTCTCGTCGCGGAAGCGCACCTCGGCCGACGGCACGATGGTCTCGTCCGGCACCGGCAGTTCGAGGTCGCCGGCGAGGTGTTCGCCGCGGGTACCGAGCACCTGGTAGTAGACCTGCTCCTCGTCGTCGGCGCGCAGCAGTGCGGCCGCCTCCTCGTGCAGCAGCACCGTGACCTGCGGCGGCCTCCCGGGCGCGGCCGGCGCGGACACGCTGACCTGCCGTGACAGCGCGCGCGCCAGGTCACCGAGTTCGCGGTCGTAGGGCCGGTTCGCGATGCCCTGCGCCACCGCCCAGGTGACGGCCACGCTCATCGGCCACAGCAGCAGCAGCGGCGCGAGCATCCAGTCGAGGATCTCGCCGAACAGCGAGCGCTGCTCGGGCGGGCGGCTGCTCACTGGTGCACCCTCGCGCTGCGCGCGGTCCCGCCGAGCGGGACGAAGCGCCCCCTTCGGAGCGGCCGGGCGTGGGCGCTCATGCGGCGATCATCGGCGCGGCCGCGTCACGCTCAGGCAGCGATCTTCTCCAGGCAGTAGCCCAGGCCGCGCACGGTCGCGATGCGCACCGGGC
>JBDTUO010000562.1:0-2182 GCA_040007675.1 Rubrivivax sp. | reverse complement strand
TCAGCGTGCTCGGGCTGAACCTGCTCGGCGACGGCCTGCGCGACCTGCTCGACCCGAAACTGGCGCGCCGTCGCTGACCTGCACGGGCTCCGGTTGGATGTCGCGACGCGGCGCTGCCGCGCCGCTAGAGTGCGCGCCATGGACCCCTTGAGCCACTTCCTCAGCGACACCATCGGCATCCCGCCGTGGCTCGCATCGCTGGCCGTCATCGCGGCGCTCACGCTGCTGGTCAACCAGGTGGCGCAGATGCTGCTGCGCCAGGCGGCGCGTGTCACGCAGCGCACCGCCACCGTCTGGGACGACGCGCTGGTGCAGTCCGCGAGCCGCCCGGTGCTGGTCGCGCTGGGCGTGATCGGGCTCGGCTACATGGCGCGCGTGCTGCAGAGCCACATCGACGTCGCCATCCTGGGCGAGGCGATGGCGCTGCGCGACGTGGCGTTGATCGGCTGCGTCGCCGGTTTTCTGCTCCGCTTCGCGGGGCGGGTCGGCAAGAACGTGGTCGCGGCGCACCAGGCGCGCGGGCATGAGGTCGATCACACGACCATCGACGCGCTCGTCAAGCTCAGCCGCCTGGTGGTGCTGGTGGTGGCGCTGATCACCGCCGCCCACACGCTGGGCTTCGAAGTGACGGGGCTGCTGGCGGTCGGCGGCATGGGCGGCCTGGCGATCGGCTTCGCGGCCAAGGACCTGCTGGCCAACTTCTTCGGCGGCCTGACGGTCTACCTCGACCGGCCGTTCAGCGTCGGCGACTGGATACGCAGCCCCGACAAGTCGATCGAAGGCACCGTCGAGTACATCAGCTGGCGTCACACCCGCGTGCGCGCCTTCAACAAGAATCCGATCTACGTGCCGAACGCGGTGTTCACGACGATCGTGGTCGAGAACCCGTCGCGCATGTCGCACCGGCGCATCAAGGCGACGATAGGGCTGCGCTACGCCGACTTCGCCGCCGTCCCGGTGATCGTCGCGGACGTGAAGGCCATGCTGCAGGAGCACCCGTCGATCGACGCGACGCAGACGCTGATCGTCGCGTTCGACCAGTTCGGCCCGAGCTCGCTCGACCTGATGGTCTACACCTTCACGAAAACCACCGTGTGGATCGAGTACCACGAGGTCAAGCAGGACGTGCTGCTGAAGATCGGCGAGATCATCGAGCGCCACGGCGCCGAGATCGCGTTCCCGACGCAGACGCTGCATCTGCCCGACATGCAGGGGTTGATCGCCGGGGCCTCACGCCCCCCCGCGGACGCAGCGGCCGGGTAGCCCGATCTTCGGGCTTGTGGCGGCGCGCCACCTGAGTACCATGCGGCCGCATGACGATCGCCTGTCGGCGCTGCGGAACCTTCAACCTCCCCGGGGCCAGGTTCTGCAAGCAGTGTGGTGCCGGCCTGTCTTCTCCGAATCCGGCCCCCGCGCCGGCGCCGGCACCGATGGCCTCGTGCCCGGCCTGCGGACACGCCAATTCGCCGGACACACGATTCTGCGCCGGCTGTGGTGCCTCGTTGTCCGCCGGCGGCCTGCTCGCGGCGGCCCGTTCGGCGGAGGTCGGCGGCGTCACCCCGCCGCCGCCGCCATCGGCGCCATCGCCACCTCTCATACCACCTCTCCCGCCACCGCCACCGCCACCGCCACCGCCACCGCCACCGCCCGCTTCAGCGGCGACCGGCGGGCGGCGCCTGCGACCACTGCCCGGCCTCGACGACGTGGGCGTCGGCGCGGCGGCACCGTCGAGGCTCGGCGTGCGGGTCTGGGTGCTCGTGCTGCTCGGTGCGGTGCTGCTCCTCGCCGCCGCGCTCGGGTGGGCACTGTGGTCCGGCGCCCGCTCGGCAAGCCCGGCAGCGTCGACGTCGCCGACGGCGGCGGCCATCCCGCTCACCGCGTCGAGCCCCGGCAACGCCGGGCCGGCGGAGGCGCCGGGCGCGCCGAGCGCGATCGCGCCCATCGCGGCCGCCGCCGCCACGGCGGCCGGGGTCGGCGCCGCGACGGCAGGCGCTGCCGGCGTCGGCGACAAGGTCGGCGCGTCCCTGCCGGCGTCGGCGGGGCCTGGGTCCGACGTCGATGCGGCCGCGCTGACTCGGCAGCGCGAGGCGCGTGAGCGGCGCGCGCGCGAGCAGGAGCGGCTGCGGGCGACCGAGCTCGGGCAGCAGAAGCAGCAGCAGGAAACGCAGCGCCGGCAGGAGGC
>JBDTUO010000561.1:0-2185 GCA_040007675.1 Rubrivivax sp. | reverse complement strand
ACGCCGTGGGTCAGCGTCCACGCATCGGCGCCCATCAGCTGCAGCAGCTCGCGCGCAAAGACGATGCCCGCGATCGCGAACGGCAGCGACGCCAGCGCGGCGATCCAGATCGCCTGCACGGCGCTGACGGCGGCCGCGGGGCGGTCACCTTCGCCGACGCGCCGCGCGACGACCGCGGTCACCGCCATCGCCAGGCCGATGCCGACGGCGTACAGCAGGAACAGGAAGGTCTCGGTCAGGCCGACCGTGGCCACCGCCGAGGCGCCGAGCCTGGCGACGAACCAGATGTCGACCACGGCAAACGTCGACTCCAGCACCAGCTCCAGCACCATCGGCACCGCGAGCAGGAACACGGCGCGCCGCAGCGGGATCTTCGTGTAGTCCGCGCCGGTACCGCGGATGGCGTTGCCGAGTTCGCGCCACAGGGAACCGGCCCGCCCCGCGGGAACGGCGGCGGAGGCACCGCTCGCGGCAGCGACGGTGGGCGGGTCGGTCGAACTCATCGGGACTCCATCGGTTGAAAGTCGACAGCGCCGCCCCAGGCTCGGGCCGTACCGTCAGACGACGGACGGGACGGGCCCGAATCGACATCGTGCGGTGTTCCTCGCGCGGGCGATGCCGTGCGGCGGGATCATCCGGTACAAAGCGGGCTCCGAGCCGAGCAGAGAGATCACAAATGGGCGAGCCGATCTGGAGCGATATCTTCGTCTACCTGTCCGCCGGCGCGATGCTGGGCGTGGTGCTGCTGGCCATCGTCATCTGGTCGATCCGGCGCCATCACGATCCGAAGCTCGAGATCGAGAGCGCGGCCCCGATCGACCAGCTGATTCACTCGCTCGCCGGGCTGAGCCTGAGCACGGTGGTGCCGGGCAACTCGGTGGCCGTGCTGGAGAACGGCGCGTTCTTCGACGTGCTGCTGCAGCGCATCGCGGCAGCGCAGCACTCGGTGCACTTCGAGACTTTCCTGTGGAAGGACGGCGTGCTTGGTCAACGTCTGGCCGACGCGCTTTGCGAGCGCGCCCGCGCCGGCCGGCAAGTGCGAGTGATGCTCGATGCGGTGGGCTCCAAGGAAGTCGGCAAGGCCGTGGTGCAGCGCCTGCGTGATGCCGGTTGCCGGGTCGAGTTCTTTCACGAATGGGCGATTCGCCACCTGGGCGTGATGAACGACCGCGACCACCGCAAGCTGTGCGTGATCGACGGCCGCGAAGCCTTTGTCGGCGGCCATTGCATCGTCGACAGCTGGCTCGGCGACGCGCAGGACCACCAGCACTACGCCGACCTGAGCGTGCACCTGCACGGCCCGATCGTGGGCAGCGTGCAGGCGGCCTTCAGCGAGAACTGGACCGGCAAGACCGGCGAAGTGTTCGTCGGGGACGATGTCTTCCCTGCCCTGAAGCCGGCGGGCGAGGTGTCGATCCACGCCGCCTACCTGAAACCCGAGGGTTCGGCGCCGGCGGTGAAGCTGCTGCACCACACCGCCATCTGCATGGCGCGCCAGCGCATCCGGATCCAGAACCCCTACTTCATTCCCGAGCCGGAAGCGATCGAGGCCTTCGGCCGGGCGGTGGCGCGCGGCGTCGACGTGCGGGTGATGATGCCGTCCACCGGCGGGTCGGACAACCCGATGGTGCAGCACGCCGGGCACCGCAACTTCGAGAAGCTGCTGCGCTGCGGCGTGCGCCTGTTCGAGTATCCGCACACGCTGTTGCACCAGAAGGTGATGACGATCGACGGCGTGTGGAGCGCGATCGGTTCGAGCAACTTCGACGACCGTTCGTTCGAGACGAACGACGAGATCGTGCTGGGCATCTCCGACCCGGGCACGGCAGCGCGGCTCGATGAGGTGTTCGACAAATACGTGGCGCACTGCACCGAGATCGAACTCGAGACCTGGCGCAAACGCGGGCTGTGGCACAAGGTCAAGGACAACGCCTACTACCTGCTCAACGAAGTCATGTGAATGCATGCATATCAGGCACTCGACTCGGCGAGCGATCCGGGTGCTGTCGGCCAAAAGCGGACGTTGGGTCCTTTGAGGGAAGCTCGGCACTCGCCGCCCTCGGCCTGCGGCCGTGTTGGCATCCGTCGGCCAAATGCAAGCGCCTTCGTCGGCCGGGGGCAGTGGGTGCGCTTCCCCGGAAGTAAAGGAGGAGCCAGCGGCCGCAGGCCGATGGCGGGGGACATG
>JBDTUO010000560.1:0-2187 GCA_040007675.1 Rubrivivax sp. | reverse complement strand
CCTCCTTCTGGAAGCCGTTCATCACCGACAGCACGATGATCAGCGCCGCCACGCCCAGTGCGATGCCGAGCATCGACACGCCGGAGATGAAGGAGATGAACCCGTTGCGTCGCCCGGCCCGGCCGCTGCGCGTGTAGCGCCAGCCGACCTGCCACTCGTAGGGCACGTTCATGGTGGCGCGATCGTACTGGAGCGCCCGCCTCGGCCCGCCTCGGTCCGCCGCCAGCGCGCTGCTACGCAACAATGGGTCTGGCGTTGCGCGCGAACGCGGGCCGCCGTTCCCTTCCGCTGCCATGCTTTTGCCCTTGCCCTTGCCCTTGCCCTTGCGCTTGCGCTTGCGCTTGCGATTGCGCCTGCCATCGCGCCGCCGGCCCGTCGCGCCGGCTCCCGCCGCGCACGGCGGCGTCGGCCGCGCCGTGGCAGGCACTTCGCCGTGCTGCACCGCCTGATCACGTTCGCCGCGCCGCCCGAGGCCCCGGCCGGTGTGGCCGGGCCGCTCGCGGCGCTGCGGCTGCCCGGGCTGAGCCGCTGGCTCACTGGCGCGCGCGAGATCGAGCGCGACGAAGGCGACGAGGCGAGCCTGTCGCCTCCGCACGAACGGGCGCTGGCGCGCGCCTGGGGCTGGCGCGGGGCCGATGGCGGACTGCCGTTCGCCGCCCACGCGGCCGCCGCCGACGGCATAGCCGTCGCTCACCACGCCTGGGCGCGGCTCACGCCGGCGCACTGGGCGGTCGGCGCGCACGGGATCCGCATGCTCGACCCGGCGACGCTGGCATTGTCCGAACCCGAAGCGCGCGCGCTGTTCGCGGCGGTCGAACCGCTGTTCACGAGCGAGGGCGTGCGGCTGGCCTGGGGTGCGCCCGGACGCTGGTATGCGGCGCACGAGGCCTTCTCCGACCTGCCGTGTGCGTCGGTCGATCGGGCCGCCGGCGACAGCGTCGACCGCTGGCTGCAGGGGCCGCGTGCGCCGCGCCTGATCCAGCGCCTGCTGCACGAGGCGCAGATGGTGCTGCACGCCCACCCGCTGACCGCGGCGCGCGAGGCGCAGGGCCTGCCGCCGGTCAACGCGGTGTGGATCGACGGCTGCGGTGTCGCCCAGCCGGTGCAAGACGCCGCCGCGTCGCCGCGCCTCGATGACCGGTTGCGTAGGCCGGCAATGGCGCAGGACAGCGAAGGCTGGGCCCGCGCCTTCGCCGCTTTGGACGCCGAATTCGCCGCAGCGCTCGACGCTCCGTCCGCACGCGCAGCGATGGCTGTCGAACGGCTGACGCTGTGCGGTGCACGCACCGCGCTGAGCTTCGAGCGCACGATGACCGCGGCGCCGTGGTGGGCCCGCTGGCGGCGCGCGCCTGACCCGGGCCCGCTGCTGGAGTCGTTGTGAGCGCCAACCGATGCCCTTGAGCGCGCCCCGCCTGCAACTGCGCGACGTGCCGCCGCGCACGGTGTTCGTGCTCGAGCAGGCCGGCGTGCATCCGCTGCTCGCGCGCCTGCTGGCGGCGCGCGGCGTGCGCGTGGCCGACGAGCTCGACGACGGCCTGGCGCGGCTGCTGCCGCCGTCGACGCTGCGCGGCGTCGACGCCGCGGCGCGCCTGCTGGCCGACCGCATCGACGCCGGCGACCGCATCTGCATCGTCGCCGACTACGACTGCGACGGCGCCACCGCATGCGCCGTCGCGCTGCGCGGGCTGGCGATGCTCGGTGCTGCGCCCGGCACGCTGCGCTACGTGGTGCCCGACCGTGCGGTGCATGGCTACGGGCTGACACCGGCGATCGTCGACCTCGCGCGCCGCGAATGGGGCGGCCACGGACCGCGTTTGCTGGTCACGGTCGACAACGGCATCGCCAGCCACGACGGCGTGTCGCATGCGCGGGCGCTCGGACTCGAGGTGTTGATCACCGACCACCACCTGCCGGCGATCGACGCCGCCGGCGTGCGGCTGCCGGCGGCGCAGGTGATCGTCAACCCGAACCAGCCGGACTGCGGCTTCGAGAGCAAGGCGCTGGCCGGCGTCGGCGTCATGTTCTACGTGCTGCTGGCCACGCGGGCGGAGTTGCGCGCCCGCGGCCGCTTCGACGCCGCGTCGCAGCCGCGGCTCGATGCGCTGCTCGACCTCGTCGCGCTCGGCACCGTCGCCGACGTCGTGCGGCTCGACGCGAACAACCGGCGCCTCGTCGCGCAGGGCCTGC
>JBDTUO010000559.1:0-2194 GCA_040007675.1 Rubrivivax sp. | reverse complement strand
GCCCGGTGGCCCAGACCTTCTTCATGGACGACGAGATCGCCGAGAGCTACCTGCTCGACTCGATCCTGACCCTGGTCGACGCCAAGCATGCCGACGGCCAGCTCGACACGCGCCAGGAGGCGCGCCGCCAGATCGGCTTCGCCGACCAGATCTTCATCAGCAAGACCGACCTGGCCGAGCCGGACGCGGTCGACGCCCTGAGCCACCGCATCAAGCACATGAACCCACGCGCGCCGCAGCGCCGGGTGCACTTCGGCGAGGTGCCGCTGGCCGAGGTGTTCGACCTGCGCGGGTTCAACCTCAACGCCAAGCTCGACATCGACCCGGACTTTCTTACCGCGGACGACGGGCACGCCGACCACGACCACGACCACGACCACGACCATCACGATCACGCGCCCGGCGATCACTGCGAGCACCCGCACCACCACCGCCACGACGACGACGTCAAATCCTTCGTCTTCCGCGCCGACCGGGCCTTCGTGCCTGCCAAGCTGGAAGACTTCCTGGGCTCCATCGTGCAGGTCTACGGGCCGAAGATGCTGCGCTACAAGGGCGTGCTGTACATGAAAGGCACCGATCGCAAGGTCATCTTCCAGGGCGTGCACCAGCTGATGGGCAGCGACCTGGGCCCGAAATGGGCACCGGGCGAGAAGAAGGGCAGCAAGATGGTGTTCATCGGCCTGGACCTGCCGAAGGACGTGTTGCTGCAGGGGCTCGAGCAGTGTCTGGCATGAATCCCCGGTGGTGCGCGGTCCGTGGCTACAATCCGCGCGCCGCGATGGGCGGGCTGTGTTGAAATGACGGGTCGCCACTGCGTCGCGCACCGATGGACCATGAGGCGAGGAGATCCCAGTTGAGCAAGCCTTCGGCCAAGTCACCGGCCCCCAGGAAGACCGCACCCACGGCGAAGTCCGCGGCCGCGCGGCGCACGCCGGAACTCGCCGAGGCGGTCGCCGTGACGCCTGCGCCGCCGCCCGGCAACCGGTTCACCGAGCGATTCGCCCCAGCGCCGCCCGCGGTCGCGCCGGCCAGCCATGTCGCCGAGGTCCGGCCACCGGTGAAGGTCGACCCGAAGATCGCCAACGCCTGGAAGCACAAGGCCGGCCGCGAGCTGACCGAACCCGAGTTGCTGGCGATGCCCGATGCCGAGTACATGGGCGAAAAGCAGATCGACTTCTTCCGCGTCCGGCTGCAGGCCTTGAAGGACGACCTGCTGTCGAATGCCGGCGAGACCACCGAGCACCTGCGCGAGGACACGTCCATCGTGCCTGACCCGGCCGACCGCGCGACGATCGAGGAAGAGCACGCGCTCGAGCTGCGCACGCGCGACCGCGAGCGCAAGCTGTTGAAGAAGATTGCCCAGTCGCTCGCGCGGCTGGACACCGGCGAGTACGGCTTCTGCGACGAGACCGGCGAGCCGATCGGACTGGCCCGGCTGCTCGCGCGGCCGACGGCGACGCTGTCGCTCGAGGCGCAGCAGCGCCGCGAGCTCAAGCAGAAGATGTTCGGGGATTGAGCTTGTTTCACCGCCCGCCGCCCGCCCTCGCCCGCCGGGCCCCGGCGGCCGCGTCGCGCTGACCGATGGCCGATCCCAAGGACGGCGACACCTTCTTCCGCAAGGTGGTGCGGTTCGTCGCCAACCCGACGACCGACTGGCATGAACTGAACTCGCGACCTGGCGAGGCGCGGGAAAACGAGCTCGAGAAGTCCGAGCTCAAGGCGATGATCGAGCGCAAGCGGCGCAACGACTTCGTCCGCAAGCGCGAGTTCGACATGCTGCGCAAGGTACGCCGCGAAGGCCTGACGCCGGAGCAGCTCGCCGCACTCGGCGGCTCGTCGCGACTCGACGACTCCGAGGCCCGCATGGCCGAGGGCAAGGCGGTGCGCCCGGGCGGCGTGAAAGCCAAGATCGACGCCATCGAGCAGCAGATGGTGGGCGACAGCTTCCGCGCGTCGACGACGACGGCACCGGGCGCGGGCGCAGCCGCCCCAACCGTTCCCGCCGGGCTGGGCGCGTCCGGGCGCGCGTCGCCGGGCGGTCGCGCGCCGGCCTCGCGTTCGGGCGCCAACAGCCGCGGTGACAGCACGCCGCCGCGCTTGCCGACGCTGGCGCCGCTGCCCGAGCTCGATTCCCGACCGCCGCGCCGGCTGCCGCCCGCCCCCTCCCCCGCCGCCGCGCCGGTCACGATGT
>JBDTUO010000558.1:0-2205 GCA_040007675.1 Rubrivivax sp. | reverse complement strand
ACCCACGACGACCAGAATCACAATCTGGGACTCTACCAACTGAGCTACAGCCACCGCAGAGGCGGAAATTATAGCGGGCGGCGCGTACGACCTTTGCAGATCGAGGTCGCCGACCCCGGCCGCATCAACCCGCCACGGCCGACGCGGCAAGTGCGGGCACGGTGATCTTGACCTTGTAGCGGCGCTTGAGGTCTTCGTAGTAGGCCAGCGCCTCCGCGTTCGCCCAGGCCTGCGCGTACTGCGCCCGCAGGGTCGTCTCCCCGCCACCGGCGGCAGGGTCGCGCGGCAGCACCTTCACGACGCGCAGCACCGCATATCCCTGCTCGCCGAGGTCGACCCCGACGGTCGCCGGCAAGGACTTCGGGTCGGCGCCGAGCGCGGCGTCGAGCACCTCGCGCGGCAGCGTCTGCGCGGTCGCGCGGGACACCGTCTGTGCGGGCGACAGCGTGACTGCCGCATCGGTCTTGACCGCCGCGAGACGGGCCTGCCCTTCCTTGTGCGCCAGCGCGGCCGCCTGCGCCTGCACGACGGCGGCGCGCACACGATCGCGCACCTCCGCCAGCGGCAGCGTGTGCTCGGGTTCGTGCTGCAGGACGCGCGCCGACACCAGTTGGCTCGGGCCGACCTCGACGGCGTCGGTGTTGCGCTTGTTGCGCAGCGCGTCATCGCCGAACACCGCCTCCAGCAGCTTGCCCGACGCCAGCACGCCGACCGCACCAGGCGCCGGCTGGCGCTGCACGGTGGCGGTGCGCCGGTCGAGCTTGAACTTGTCGATCACCGGCTGCAGGCTGTCGGGCTGCTCGTAGACCACGTTGCCGAACTGCTCGGCCGCCTCGGCGTAGCGGCGCTGGGCGAGCGACTTGCGCACCTCGGCCTCGATCTTCGGGCGCACGCTCGCGAAGGGCTCCTTGCTGCCGCCGCGCACGTCGTTCAGCTGGATGATGTGGTAGCCGAAATCCGACTCGACGACGTTGCTGATCTCGCCCGGCTTCATCGCGAACACCGCGTCCTCGAACGGCTTGACCATCGCGCCGCGCGCGAACCAGTCGAGGTCGCCGCCCTGCGCTGCCGACCCGGTGTCCTGCGAGTTCTTCTTCGCCAGCTCGGCGAACGACGCCGGCTGTGCGCGCACCTGCTCGAGCAGTTCCTCGGCACGCGACTTGGCCTTGGCGCGCTCGGCGGCCGGTGCGGACGCGTCGGATTCGATCAGGATGTGGCGCGCGCGGCGCTCCTCGGCCACGGTGTAGCGGCTGGCGTTTTCCTCGTAGTAGCGCTGCAGGTCCGCTTCGGGCACGGACAGGTCCTTGCCGACGGTATCGACGTCGAGCACCACGTACTCGATGCGCGCCTGTTCGGGGGCGCGGAAGTCGCGCTCGTGGGCCTTGTAGAAGGTCTCGAGATCGGCGTCGGTCGGGCTCACCTTGTCGCGGTAGGCCGTGGCATCGAAGCGCTGGAGCTGGATCTCGCGCTGCTGCAGCAGCGCGTCGAGCGACGCGTCGGCCACCGCCGGCGGTGCAATCACGCTGGCGTTGACGCCGGCGAGCACCTGCTGCATGCCGAACTGCGTGCCGAGCTGCTGCGCGAATTGCTCCGAGCTCAGGCCCTGAGCGGCCAGCAGGTCGCGGTTGACGCTGCCGTCAGGGTTGCGCGCGCCGGCGAACTGGGGGTCGGTCGTGAACAGCCGGTGCAGCCGCTCGTCGGTCGGAAACAGGTGTTCGTCGTTCGCGGCCGCGAGCAGCACCCGTTCGCGCACCACCATGTCGAGCGTCTCGCGCCGCATCTGCGGCGTGTCGAGCAGGCGCACGTCGATGCCCGGCGCCTGCTGGCGCATGCGGTCGATCGCGCGCTGGTGCGCGAAGTCCCACTCGGCCTGCGTGATGGCCTGGCCATTGACCTTGGCAACCGTGGCCTGGGAACCTTCGGTCATGCGCGAATAGCCCTGGAGTCCGAAGAAGACGAAGGACGGCACGATGAGCACCACGATCAGGCCGAGCATCAGCCGGGAGTGCGAGCGGACGAATTCGAACATCGTGGGGGTTCCTGCAGCCGCGCACAGCGCGGCGTCGTCGCGGCGGCGGCCGCTGGAAGCGAAGAAGGCGAACCGCAGTTCGCCTTCTCGAAGGTCAGGTTCGCAGGGCGCGAATTCTAGCCGACGCCGCCTTCAGGGCGGGCTGCTGGCCGCTGCGGTGTGGTGGGTGCTGACGG
>JBDTUO010000557.1:0-2213 GCA_040007675.1 Rubrivivax sp. | reverse complement strand
GGTTCATGACCTGGCAGCCGAACATCCACGCCAGCCTGTTCCTGAACATCCACGAATACCTGAACAAGACCGCGGAGATCGACGAGATCGACGCCGTCATCAAGGCCTACCAGCTGTACCTGGAGCAGATCCAGTCGCAGGGCCTCGAGCCCCAGCTGAGCGTCACGCGGGCCTGGCGACTCGTCAAGTTCGTCGACAACGGCATGCTGACGATGACCGCCTGCAGAACCTGCGGCGGCCACTTCGTGACCCACCCGCACGAGATCGCGCGCCACTACGTCTGTGGCCTGTGCAACCCGCCGGCCCGGGCCGGCAAGGGCCGCCAGGCCGGTTCGCTGCAGATCCCGGCCGAAGTGCACTGATCCCGCGGCAGGGGCGGGCGCGACGCGGTCGCCCCACGCGCGCCCGTGTGTGCCCGGCGCGTGACCCGCGCACACCAACGGTTGCACGTGCAGGCTCAAGGTCCTTGGTTCGCTGCCGAAAGTACCGATGTCGGTGACGAGCCGATTCATTGCATGTCTCCTCCTGGCACATCCGTATGTGCCTTTCAGCGGGTCCTTCGGGACCCGCTCTTTTGTCGGCGCAGGTCGCGCGACCCGCCCCGGGCGGGATGGCACCGAAAGGGCGGTCTGTTTCATCCGTCGTGCGTGCGCGGACGCCTCGATACTGGTCCGATGCTGCCGTCGATCGCCGCCCACCCGAACCTGCCGCCCGCGGCCGCGGTGCGCGTCGGGCGCCCGCGCGCGCTGGCGTGGCCACTGCCAGCGCTGCTGACCTGGGCCGTCGCGTGGGCGCTGTGCCTGGGCCTGCAGCCGCGGTTCGGCGCTGGTGCCGCGGCCGCCGGCGCGTTCGGCGTCGGTCTGGTCGCCGCGGCGGCCGAGCCGCGGGGCCTGCGACGGCTCTGCCTGGCCCTTGGATTTCCGCTCTCCGCGCTCGTGCTGGGCGGCGCATCGGCGTGGCCGGCGTGGTTCTGGGCGCTGCCCCTGCTCGCGGGCCTGGCAGCCTATCCGCCGCGCGGCTGGCGCGACGCGCCGCTGTTCCCGACGCCGGCCGGGGCGCTCGACGCGCTCGCGGCCGGGCTGCCGCTGCCGGTCGGCGCGCGGGTGCTGGACGCCGGCTGCGGCGTCGGCGACGCACTGCGCGCACTGCGCCGGGCCTGGCCGCACGCGCTGGTCGAGGGCATCGAGCTCAGCGCGCCGTGGGCGCTGGTCGCGCGCTGGCGCTGCCCGTGGGCGCGCGTGCGGCGCGGTGACCTGTGGGCCTCGTCGTGGAGCGGGCTGCAGCTCGTCTACCTGTTCCAGCGACCCGAGAGCATGGGCCGCGCCTGGGCCAAGGCGCAGGCCGAACTGGCGCCCGGCGCCTGGCTCGTCAGCCTCGAGTTCATGGTTCCTGACCACACGCCCGACCGTTCGGTCGCGCTGGCCGGCGGCCGCTCGCTGCACGCCTGGTGCATACGGCCAACGCCGGCGCCGGCGCCGGCTCAAGGCGGCAAGTCCCGTGCCGATATCAGCGTCTGCGGTCGCGCACCGCGCGCCGGACTGGCCCTTCCCTAGACCTGCACATGTTCGTCATCATCGGCTGGGTTGTCGCGCTGGCAGCGGTCTTCGGCGTGTTCATCGCGCACGGCGGCAACATCGCGGTGGTGCTGCATGCGCTGCCGTTCGAGATGGCGGCGATCGGCGGCGCCGCGTTCGGCGCCTTCATCGCCAACAACCAGCCCAAGGTCCTGAAGGCGACGGTGCGTGGCCTGGCCCTGTGCTTCAAGGGCAGCAAGTACACCAAGGCGCGTTATCTGGAACTGATGGCGCTGCTCTACGACATCCTGCAGAAGGCCCGCAAGGAAGGGCTGATGTCGATCGAGAAGGACGTGGAAGACCCGCACAGCTCGACCATCTTCCAGAAGTACGCCGTGGTCGGCAACGACCACCACATCGTCGAGTTCATCACCGACTACCTGCGCATGATGGTCTCGGGCAACCTGAACGCGCACGAGATCGAGAGCCTGATGGACAGCGAGATCGAGACCCATCACAACGAGGCGCACGGGCCGGTCAACGCGCTCGCCCGCCTGGCCGGCGCGCTGCCGGCCTTCGGCATCGTCGCGGCGGTGCTCGGCGTCGTCAACACGATGGGCTCGGT
The DNA here is from genome assembly GCA_040007675.1 of Rubrivivax sp. GTDB lineage: Bacteria > Pseudomonadota > Gammaproteobacteria > Burkholderiales > Burkholderiaceae_C > Rubrivivax. Next base: position 74 of record JBDTUO010000557.1, on the reverse strand, counting down.
CGGCCAGCCTCCGGCGGTGCTCGGCGGCATGATCGGCTCGGCGCTGGTCGGCACCTTCCTCGGCATCCTGCTCG
>JBDTUO010000556.1:0-2218 GCA_040007675.1 Rubrivivax sp. | reverse complement strand
CTAGTGCGGCGGCGCCGCGCCACCGCTTTGCTGCAGCCGCCACATGCGCGCGTACAGACCGTCGCGCGCCAGCAGCTCGGCATGGGCGCCGCGCTCGACGACCCGCCCGGCCTCGAGCACGATGACCTCGTGCGCATCGACCACGGTGCTGAGCCGGTGCGCGATGACGAGCGCCGTCTTGCCGCGCGAGACGGTCCTGATCTCGGCCTGGATCGCCCGCTCGTTGGCCGAGTCGAGCGCCGACGTGGCTTCATCGAAGATCAGGATCGGCGGGTTCTTCAACAGCGTGCGCGCGATCGCGACGCGCTGCTTTTCGCCGCCCGACAGCTTCAGCCCGCGTTCGCCGACCATGGTGCCGTAGCCCAGCGGCGTCGAGGCGATGAAGGTGTGGATGTGCGCGGCGCGCGCCACGGCCTCGACCTCCTCGCGCGTCGCCCCGGGGCGGCCGTAGGCGATGTTGTATTCGACCGTGTCGTTGAACAGCACGGTGTCCTGCGGCACGATACCGATCGCGCGCCGCAGGCTGGCCTGCGTGACGCTGCGGATGTCCTGGCCGTCGATCGTGATGCGGCCCCGGCCGTCGCCGGCGATGTCGTAGAAGCGGTACAGCAGTCGCGCGAGGGTCGACTTGCCAGCACCCGAGGGGCCGACCACGGCCACCGTCTTGCCGGCCGGGATCTCGAAGCTGACGCCGTGCAGGATCGGCCGCGCCGGGTCGTAGGCAAAGCTGACGTCGTCGAAGCGCACGCTGCCGGCAGTGACCGCTAGCGCCTTCGCATCGGGCGGGTCGTCGACCTCGCGGTGGCGGTCGAGCAGTACGAACATCTTGTCCAGGTCGACCAGACACTGCTTGATCTCGCGGTACAGCGTGCCGAGGAAACCGAGCGGGATGTACAGCTGGATCATGAAGGCGTTGACCATCACCAGGTCGCCCAGCGTCAGCTGGCCGGCGACGACGCCCTCGGTCGCGCGCCACAGCATCGCCACCAGCGCGACGGCGACGACGAGCTGCTGGCCGGCGTTCAGCAGGCTCAGCGTGCGCTGACTCTTCAGCGCCGCGACGCGCAGGCGCTGCAGGCTCTCGTCGTAGCGCCGGGTCTCGAAGTCCTCGTTGTTGAAGTACTTGACGGTCTCGTAGTTAAGCAGCGCGTCGACCGCCTTGCTGTGCGCATGCGAGTCGAACTCGTTCATCTGGCGCCGGAACTGCGTGCGCCACTCGGTGAGCGTGACGGTCCAGGTGATGTAGAACACGAGCGCGATGCCGGTGATGATGGCAAACGTGGCATCGAATTTCACGGCCAGCAGCGTCAGCACGAGCGTGACTTCGATCAGGGTCGGCAGGATGCTGTACAGCGAGTACGAGATCAGCGAATGCACCGCGCGCGTGCCGCGTTCGATGTCGCGGGTCATGCCGCCGGTCTGGCGCTCGAGGTGAAAGCGCAGGCTCAGCGCGTGCAGGTGGCGAAAGACCTGCAAGGAGATCTGGCGCGCGGCGCCCTCGGTCGCCTTGGCGAACACGAGCTCGCGAAGTTCGGTGAACAGCGTGGTCGACAGCCGCAGCGCCCCGTACGCGAGCAGCAGCCCGATCGGCACGACGAGCAGCGCGGCCGCGTCGCCCGGCTTGATCGACAGCCCGTCGACGAGCTGCTTGAGCAGCAGCGGCACGCCGATGTTGGCGAGCTTGGCGCCGACCATGAAGGCCAGCGCCACCCCGACGCGCCAGCGGTAGTGCCACAGGTAGGGCAGCAGGCGCCGCAGCGTCGCCCCGTCCGAGCGGGGGGCGCCGGAGCTTGTGGCGTCCGCGGGCAGGGCCGGCAGGGCGGCGGAACGTCTCATGGAAGAATGGGGCGCAAAAAACAGGCAGGTGGGTGGACGGCGGGCGGAGGTTCGTCGTCATCGGGAAGACGGGACAATGCCCGCGACAAACGCGCATCAGCACCGGAACAGCAGCGAAGGCACGTCGACCCAGATGACGCCAGACCCCACCGAATCAAGCCGTCGCGCCACCGCCGCGCTGGCGCGACCCGACAGTGTGCACGACGAGGACGAGCTGGTCATGCGCGTGATGCCGATGCCGGCCGACTCCAACGCCAACGGCGACATCTTCGGCGGCTGGATCATGGCGCAGGTCGACGTCGCCGGCGCCGTGCTGCCGGTGCGGGTAGCGAAGGGGCGTGTCGCCACCGTCGCGGTGAACCAGTTCGTGTTCAAGCAGCCG
>JBDTUO010000555.1:0-2220 GCA_040007675.1 Rubrivivax sp. | reverse complement strand
CCGACGCGCTGTCGCGCTTCGACGCGGCCCAGGGCGTGCAGTTCGAGACCTTCGCCACCCAGCGCATCCGCGGCGCGATGCTCGACGAGCTGCGCGGCAACGACTGGATGAGCCGCGGCGATCGGCGCCACCAGCGCACGATCGAGACCGCCGTGCGCACGCTCGAGCAGCGCCTCGGCCGGGCGCCCAGCGAGAGTGAGATCGCGGCCGAGATGGGCCTGACGCTCACCGCCTACCAGTCGCTGCTCGGCAAGGTGCGTGGCACGCAGCTGATCCACCTGGAGGACATGAACGGCGACGAGGGCAGCGACGACTACCTCGATCGCCACGTCGTCGACAACGACGCCAACCCGCTCGCCCGCTTGCAGGATCGCCGCATGCGCGAGGCCCTGGTGGAGGCGATCAAGCTGTTGCCCGAGCGTGAGCAGTACGTGATGAGCATGTACTACGAACACGACATGAACCTGAAGGAGATCGCGGCGGTGCTGAAGGTCACCGAGAGCCGGGTCTGCCAACTGCACAGCCAGTCGATCGCGCGCCTGCGCACCAAGCTGCACGAGTGGTGAGTCGGCACGCGCTGATCGCCCTCGAGATGCACCGTTCCTGGAGCACTGCCTGATGTTCGCCTTGCTGCGACGCGCTGCCGCCGAACCCCCACCGAGCCCGGCCGCCAACGACGCGGCTGAACCGCCCGCGGCCGCCTTCATCGGCCTGGTGAGCCGGCATGCCTCGGCGGTCGGCCGCGAGGCCGCCGAGGTGCGCGGCGCGATCGACGACGCGTTGAAGATGGCCGTCGCGCAGGCCGGCACGCTGCAGGCGCTGGCGGCGCAAGTGCAGGAAGTGACGTTGGCGCAGGGGCGTATCGGCGAGCACACGCGAGGGAGCCTGGAAGCGGTCGGCCATGCCGACGCGGCGGTGCAGAGGGTCGGCGACGAGGTCGGCGCGATCGTCGAGACGCTGCGCCAGGTCGGCGACGCGGCCGGGCAGATCACGCAGATCGCGTTGCAGACGCGCCTGGTCGCCTTCAACGCGTCGGTCGAGGCCAAACGCGCCGGCGAAGCCGGGCGTGGTTTCGGTGTCGTCGCCGACGCCGTCAAGGACCTGGCGGCGAAGGTCGAGGCCTCGTCCAAGCAGATCATGGGCACGATCGGCCAACTGGACCGGCGGGTCGCGGCGCTGGCACGCGACATCCAGACGCGCCGCGGCGGCGCCGGTGGCGGCGGTGCGGTGCACCAGGCGCTCGGCACCGTGCAGCAGCGCGTCGGGCACATCGACGATGCGGCGCACCAGAGCGAACAGGTGTGCGCCGCGCTCGGCCAACGCATGGGGGTGCTCGAGGCCGACACCCGGCGCACGACAAGCCAGCTCGAGGCCTCGCACCGGCGCACCGAAACCTTTCTGCGCATCTCCGAGCAGATGATCGAGGCCGTCGCCGACGGCGGCTTCGAGACCGCGGACACCCCCTTCATCCACGCCGCGCAGACCGCCGCCGCCCGGATCTCGGCGCAGCTCGAGCAGGCGCTGGCGGCCGGCGATATCGGCCCCGCGGCCTTGTTCGACGCGCGCTACCAGGCGGTGGACGGCAGCGCACCGGCGCAGCACCTGACGCGTTTCGTCGACTTGGCGGAGCGGCTCTTTCCGGGCGTGCAGGAAGAGGTGCTGCAGTTCAGCGACAAGGTCGTGTTCTGCATCGCCGCCGACCGCAACGGCTACATCGCGTGCCACAACCGCGTCTACAACCAGCGTCAACGGCCCGGCGAGCTGGTGTGGAACACGGCCCACTGCCGCAATCGCCGCATCTTCGACGACCGCACCGGGCTGGCGTCGGCACGCAACCAGCGCCCGTTCCTGCTGCAGACCTACCGCCGCGACATGGGCGGTGGCAACTTCGTCGTCATGAAGGAGGCCGCGGCGCCGATCGTCGTCGGCGGTCGCCACTGGGGCGGCCTGCGCCTGGCGTTCCGCTTCTAGTGTGGTGCGCCGTGCTGTTCTGCACTTATGCAGGCGGCGCCAGCAGGACGCTGGGCTTGGACGCCGTAAGGATCGTCCGCTGCACTCGAGCCGAGGCCAGCGCGTGCCCTTCCCCTCCATGTCCCCCGCCATCGGCCTGCGGCCGCTGGCTTCTCCTTTACTTCCGGGGAAGGGCACCCACTGCCCTCGGTAGGCCGCTGCCCTTGGCTCGCTCGGTTGTCGAGGGCCTTTCTTCACGGCAGACCAATG
>JBDTUO010000554.1:0-2220 GCA_040007675.1 Rubrivivax sp. | reverse complement strand
TACGCGGTGCACATTTCGCGCACCTCGGCCTCGGGGCGCTACCTGTTCGTGATCGGGCGTGACGCCAAGATCAACATGATCGACCTCTGGATGGAAAAGCCCGACAACGTCGCGGAGGTGCGCATCGGCCTCGAGGCGCGCTCGGTGGACAGCAGCAAGTTCAAGGGCTACGAGGACAAGTTGGCCATCGCCGGCGCCTACTGGCCGCCGCAGTACACCATCATGAAGGGCGACACGCTCGAGCCGTTGAAGATCGTGTCCACGCGCGGCATGGTGGTCGGCACGCAGGAGTACCACCCCGAGCCGCGTGTGGCCTCGATCGTCGCCAGCCACTTCAAACCCGAGTTCGTGGTGAACGTCAAGGAAACCGGCAAGACCTTGATGGTGGACTACTCGAACCTCGACGCGCTGAAGGTCACCGAAATCGGTTCGGCACCGTTCCTGCACGATGGCGGTTGGGACTCGACCAAGCGCTACTTCCTGGTGGCCGCCAACCAGAGCAACAAGATTTCGGTGATCGACGCCAAGGAGGGCAAGCTGCAGGCGATCGTCGACGTGGGCAAGATCCCGCACCCGGGGCGCGGTGCCAACTTCATCCACCCGAAGTTCGGCCCCGTCTGGGCCACCGGGCACCTGGGCGACGAGACCATCTCTCTGATCGGCACCGACCCGGTGAAGAACAAGCAGTACGCGTTCAAGGAAGTCGCCAAGCTGAAGGGGCCGGGTGGCGGCGCGCTGTTCATCAAGAGCCACCCGAAGAGCAAGCACCTGTACTCGGATTCGCCGTTGAACCCTGACGCGAAGATCTCGCAGGCGGTGGTGGTCTACGACATCAACAACCTCGACAAGGGCTACATCAGCTTGCCGATCGCCGAATGGGCGGAGTTGAAGGACGACGGCGCCAAGCGCGTCGTGCAGCCCGAGTTCAACAAGGCCGGCGACGAGGTCTGGTTTGCAGTGTGGTCGGCCAAGGACAAACAAAGCGCGCTGGTGGTGGTCGATGACAAGACGCTTAAACTCAAGGCCGTGATCAAGGATCCACGGCTGATCACGCCGACCGGGCACTTCAACGTCTACAACACCCAGCACGACGTGTATTGACCTTCCGAAGTGTCGGCGGCGCTCCCCATAGCGGAGCCGCCGGCGCCCCGCTGGTGCGGGGCCGCATGAACTGAAACAGGACTCAATCGATGAGCACAAGCATGAAGAAGAGCGCAACCCTTGCCATGGCGGCTGTCGCCGCCGCCACGCTGACTGCCTCCGGCGGCGCCTGGGCCGATCCGCAGGCGGCGATGCAGAAGGCCGGTTGCCTGGCTTGCCACTCCGCGGACAAGAAGATCGTCGGCCCGTCCTTCAAGGACATCTCCGCCAAGTACAAGGGGCATCCGGAAGTGGTGGCCACGCTGATGGCCAAGGTGCGTAAAGGCGGCTCCGGCGTGTTCGGCCCGATCCCGATGGCCCCGAACCCGCCCGAGAAGATCAGCGACGCCGACCTGAAAGCTGCGATCGAGTTGATTCTCAAGTCCTGAGGCCGTGCCGCGCGCGCTGGCAGCACTTTGCACGGTGCTGCTGGCGCTGGTCGCGCACGCCGCGCCCTTGGACGTGACAAGTGCCGACGGCGCCTGGCGGCTGCGTGCCGGCAGCGCCGGACTGACGCTGTTCGATGCCAGCGGGCTGCCCGTGCGTCGGCACGCGGCAGCCGCTGCGGCAGGCGTCTTCGACGCCGCGCCGCGCCGCAGTTTCATCGTCCTCTTCGAGACGCTGCCGGAACTGTGGGAGATTTCATACGACCCGCAGGCGGAGCCCATCTACCAGGGCCTGGTGCACGACTACCGCCAACGTGAAGGCGTCGCCGAACCTGGTTTTCTGAATCCGCGCCGCACCAGGCTGGACGCGCCGTTGCGCGAGCTGGGGTTCGACGGCAGCCATGCCTTCGTCATCGGCCGTGCGCCCGACCGCGCCGACGGGCGGGCGGTGGTGCACCTGCTGCAGTTGGACGTCCGCAAACGAATCGCCGAATTCAGCGTGCGCGGCGACCCGGACACCGCGGCGGTGCGGAGCGTATGGCGCGACGGGCGCGAACTGCTGGAAGTACCGGACCGCCAGGGCGGGCCGCCACTGCTGATCGATGCGCGCGCGGCACGCGTGATCGCACCCCCACTGCGCTAGTTGCTCCTGCGCGCTTGCTGGAGGGTTCAGCGCGTGATCAGATCAGCCGCA
>JBDTUO010000553.1:0-2228 GCA_040007675.1 Rubrivivax sp. | reverse complement strand
GTCGAACACCAGGATCGCTGCCCGCCGAGGGCAGTGGGTGCCCTTCCCCGGAAGTAAAGGAGGAGCGAGCGGCCGCAGGCCGATGGCGGGGGACATGCAGGGGAAGGGCACCCGCTGGCCTCGGCGCGCACTGTGGGCGAGCGCGGGAAGAGCCAACGGCGACCGTCCGCAACGGGTCGGTTTCAGTCTCACGACCTGAAGGACTGAAGGACCGGTCGCTGACGTGCAGCGGACGATCCTTACGGTCATCCACGCCCTGTGCGTCCTGATGGCGCCGCCTGCACTAGTGCAGAACAGCACGGCGCGCACCACTGGCGCAGCGGGATCGCCTGCGGCTGGCGCATCAGGGCGATCAGGGCCGCCGGCCCGGGCTACCAGCTGGCCTCGCGCTCCGGCGTCGCCCCGATGCGGTGGATCGACAGGTCAGCGCCCTGCGCCTCGTCCTCCGCGCTCAGGCGAAGACCGATCGTCGCCTTCAGCACGCCGTAGACGATTCCTCCGCACAGCAGCGCCCAGCCGACGCCGGCCAGCGTGCCGACGACCTGCGCCCCGAGGTCGACACCGCCCAGTCCGCCGAGGGCGCGGTTGCCGAACAGGCCGGCCGCGATGCCGCCCCAGGCGCCGCACAGGCCGTGCAGCGGCCACACGCCCAGCACGTCGTCGACCTTCCAGCGGTTCTGCGTCAGCGTGAACATGGAGACGAACACCACGCCGGCGACCGCGCCGACGACGAGCGCGCCGGCCGGGTGCATCACGTCCGAACCGGCGCACACCGCGACCAGTCCGGCGAGCGGCCCGTTGTGCACGAAGCCCGGGTCGTTGCGGCCCAGCAGCGTCGCCGCCAGCGTGCCGCCGGCCATCGCCATCAGCGAGTTGACCGCGACGAGGCCGGAGATCTTGTCGATCGTCTGCGCGCTCATCACGTTGAAGCCGAACCAGCCGACCGTCAGCACCCAGGCGCCGAGCGCGAGGAAGGGAATGCTCGACGGCGGGTGCGCGCTGATGCCGCCGTCGCGCCGGTAGCGGTTGGCGCGTGGCCCGAGCAGCAGCACCGCCGCCAGCGCGACCCAGCCGCCGAACGCGTGCACGACGACGCTGCCGGCGAAGTCGTGGAACTCGGCGCCGGTGAGCGCGCGGATCGCCGACTGCACGCCGTAGCGGCCGCCCCAGACGCTGCCTTCGAGCAGCGGATACGCCAGCCCGACGAGCACGGCGCTGGCGATCAGCTGCGGGCCGAAGCGCGAGCGCTCGGCGATGCCGCCGGAGACGATCGCCGGGATCGCCGCCGCGAAGGTCAGCAGGAAGAAGAACTTGACGAGTTCGTAGCCGCTGCGCTCGGCCAGCACGTCGGCGCCCGTCAGGAAGCCGACGCCGTAGGCGACGGCGTAGCCGACGAAGAAGTACACCACGGTCGAGATCGAGAAGTCGACCAGGATCTTGACCAGCGCATTGACCTGGTTCTTCTTGCGCACCGTGCCGAGTTCGAGGAACGCGAAGCCGGCGTGCATCGCCAGCACCATCACCGCGCCCAGCAGAATGAACAGGGCGTCCACGCCGACCTTGACCTGATCCATGCCGTCTCCCTCCGTCGTTTCGGTGTCGTGGGAGCTCGGCGTGCACGCGGGGCAGCGCCGGCCCGACCTCGGCCGCGATTGTCACCGTGCGCGCTGCGGGCCCCGCGCGCGACCCGGCATATCTTCAGCTAACGCACGCCGGGGCACTTGGCGCCGACGTCCTGCAGCGCCGCACGGATCTCGTCGCTCTGCCGGCTCAGGCCGGTGCTGCGGAGCTTCAGCAGCCGTCGCGCACGGTCGCACTCGGCAGCGCGCGTGCTGCCGCCGAGCGCCACCGGCGCGCTGTCGGCAAGCGCAGCCGCGTCGGCGCGCCGCCGGGCGTCGTGCTGCGCGGCTTCCCGCTCCACACGCCGCCGGGCCCCTGCGGCCTGCTGCTCCTCCTGCCGCCGTTGCGCGGGCGTCGACGCCGGTGCGACCTCGGTCGCGGCCTGTCCCGACTCGCACTTCTGGTTCGTGTAGGTCACGTTGCCGGTGCGGTTGTCCTGGCAGCGGATGACCTGGGCCGATGCGGGGACCGGCGCCAGCAGGGCCAAGAGCATGGCCGCGCGCGTCGCGGCGAATACCCGACGAGTCGCTGAAGCAGTGCCGGCGCGCGCGGTGCAGAGGGTCATGTCGTTGGCGTCCTGGCGGAGGCTGTGAGATTCGAACTCACGG
>JBDTUO010000552.1:0-2228 GCA_040007675.1 Rubrivivax sp. | reverse complement strand
GGTGGCCGCCGAACTCGTTGCGCATCGCCGCGAGCAGCTTGTCGGCGAACGACTCCGAATCGCGCGAGCGCAGCCGCTCGATCAGCGACGCGGTGATCACCGGCGCCGGCACGTTCAGCTCGATCGCCTCGGCCACTGTCCAGCGGCCTTCGCCCGAGTCGGCGACGAAGGGTGCGATGCCGTCCAGCGTCGGGTTCTTGCCCAGTGCTTCGGTGGTCAGCTCGAGCAGCCACGAACGCACCACGCTGCCGTCGCGCCAGATCTCGCCGATCTGGTGCAGGTCGAGGCCGAACTCGCGCTTGTGCGCCAGGATCGAAAAGCCTTCGGCGTAGGCCTGCATCAGGCCGTACTCGATGCCGTTGTGGACCATCTTCGTGAAGTGGCCCGCGCCGACCGGACCGACGCGGCCCCAACCCTTGGCCTTGGCCGGCGCCAGCGTCTCGAAGATCGGCCGCATCGCCTCGACGCCTCGCTCGTCGCCGCCGATCATCAGGCTGTAGCCCTCCTTCAGGCCCCAGACGCCGCCGCTGGTGCCGCAGTCGACGTAGCCCAGGCCGTTGTCGGCATAGCCCTTGGCGCGGCGAAGCGTGTCCTTGTAGTTCGAGTTGCCGCCATCGATCACGGTGTCGCCGGCCTCGAGCAGCGGCCGCAGCGCATCGACCGTGTCATCGGTGATCCGGCCCGACGGCACCATCAGCCACACGACGCGCGGCGTCGGCAGGGCCTTGACGAGTGCGGGCAACGAATCGGCGCAGGCGGCGCCCTGGGCTACCAGCGCCTGGCGCGCCTCGGGTCTGGGATCGAACCCCGTGACCCGGTGGCCGCCGTGCAGCAGCCGCTGCGCCATGTTGGAGCCCATGCGCCCCAGACCCACCATGCCCAGTTCCATCGTGATGACCCCCGCAGCAGGCTTGTCGAACCTTCGATTACGACTGCGTCTGGCCGGATTCGTTCAACCAGCCGCCGCTGAAGCCGGCGCGCGTGAGGCCATCGCCGATCCAGCGGCAGCCGCGCATCAGCGTCCACAGCATGCCGCTGCGGTGGTTCTCGGTCATCAACAGGATCGGGCCGACGTTCAAGCCGAAGCAGTATTTCGAAACCCAGCCGCAGGTCGCCGCGTCTGCGGTGGTATCGCCCCAGGTCGGGTTGAAACTCGCCTTGAAGCCGTAGCGGTGCTGGTCGTGCAGTTGCAGCGTCGTGACGAAATGGTGCACGGTCGGCAGCACGACCTCGGGCGCGAACGGCAGCGACGCCACCACCGCCCACGGCGCGAGCGTGCCGTCGTCGATGCCGTAGGGCGCGCCGCGCCCTTCGTAGTCGTAGAAGCGGCGCTCGATGCCGTCGATCTTCACCGTGGCAGGGCCGGGGCCGTCGCTGGCGGTGATGCCCCAGCACTGCGCACCATACCCCTTGAGTCCGAGCGGGTTGTCGATCGCATAGCGCTGCTGGACCAGCGTGGCGCGCCGGCTGTTCTCGAAGTAGTCGATTCCCTTGGCGCGCATGAACGCGTCCTGGATGCCGCGAAAGTCGATCCAGGCGTGCGACAGCTGGTGCGTGAACAGCGGCCCGCAGTAGAGGAAGTCGATGTCGTAGCAGCGCTTCCACTCGTAGGTCGAAGCCCAGGCATCGAATGCGCTCGGCGGCAGCGCGTGCGTCGGCGCGCCGAGCGCCAGCACGTACAGCAGCAGGCCCTCGTCATAGCCTTGCCAGCGGTGCTCGATGAAGCCGCTCTCGGGATGCCAGCCGTGGCCGATCGTGCCGTCGGCAGCCTGCGCCCAGCGCCAGTCAGCGCGCGCGTACAAGGCATTCGCGAGTTCACGGATCTCGCGCTGCTCGAGCGTGTCGTCGCTGAAATACGCCGCCGCCGTCAGCATGCCGGCGAACAGGAAGCCGCTGTCGACGGTGGACAGCTCGCACCGCCAGGCGCGGCGGCCACTCTTCATGTCGAGAAAGTGGTAGTAGAAGCCGCGGTAGCCGGTCGCATCCGGCTCGGGGCCGTGCGGGCTGTCGCGAAAGAAGCGCAAGGTGGCCAAGGTGCGTTCGATCGCAGCCTGCCGGCTCATCATGCCGCGCTCCACCGCCACCGGGTACCCCGCCAAGGCCATGCCGGTCGCGGCGATGCTCGCCGGCCAATCGCCCGCGGTCTTGTCCGACACGAGCCCGTTGAGCGGGTTCACTTCGTTCTGGAAATAGGCGAACGCCTTGTCCTGCAGGCGCTGCAATTGCCG
>JBDTUO010000551.1:0-2256 GCA_040007675.1 Rubrivivax sp. | reverse complement strand
AGGCGATGCGCAGCGCGAAGCACTTCTTGCCGAGCAGCGCGTTGCCGCCGTAACCCGAGCCGTAGCTCCAGATCTCGCGCGACTCGGGGTAGTGGACGATGTACTTGGTGGCGTTGCACGGCCATGGCACATCGAACTGGCCCGGGGCCAGCGGGGCGCCGACGCTGTGCACGCAGGGCACGAACTCGCCGTCGTCGGCGAGCACGTCGTGCACCGCGCGGCCCATGCGCGTCATGGTGCGCATGCTGACCGCGACGTACGGGCTGTCGGTCAACTCGACGCCGACGTGTGCGATCGGTGAACCCAGCGGGCCCATCGAGAACGGTACGACGTACATCGTGCGGCCGCGCATGCAGCCCCGGAAGAGCGCCTGTTCGCCGCTCTGCAGCAGCGCGCGCATGGCGTCCGGCTGCATCCAGTTGTTGGTCGGGCCAGCGTCGTCCTCGCGCGCGCTGCAGATGAAGGTGCGGTCCTCGACGCGCGCGACGTCGGTCGGATCGCTGCGCGCCAGGAAGCTGTCGGGGCGCCGGGCCGGGTTCAGCGCCAACAGCGTGCCGGCGTCGACGAGGCCGGCGACGAGGCGCTCGTACTCGGCAGCCGAGCCGTCGCACCAGTGCACGTCGGCCGCCTCGGTCAGGGCAGCGATCTCGGCCACCCAGGACACGAGGCGGGCATGGGTGACGTAGGCGGGCACGTTCAGCCGCAGCCCTTCCATCGCGGGACGGTTCATCGGAGTTCCTGTCATGCTTAAAAAGTCTGGAAGCGAGGTTGGGCGGGGGCCGCACGCGGCGCTCGCCCAACCCGCCGTCGAAGCGACGGGGTGGGGATTCTCGCTGCACTGTAATCACCCTGTAACCGCCCCCTTCCCGGGGGTCATGCAGAAAGGGTATGGCGCGATGCGAGTCCTGAGCGCGCCCCGACGAGCCGATCCGGCTCGACCCGGGACCATGCGCGCACGCGGCGCGAGCCGTCCATGGCGCGGACGGCGGGCCGGCGCGGCCCACCGCACTGCCTTCGGGCTGCGCCTTTCGGAATTCGCCGTTGGGGCGGTCCTGCGGCTCATGGCGGCGTCGAACCGGCGGCGGACCGGCGGCGCAGTCGCCGCTGCTCCCACCGGAACAGCGGCGCCGTCAGCAGCAGCACCGCCAGGTAGCGCAGCACGTGAAAGGCCGTGACGACCGGCACGCCGAGTTGCAGACCCTGCGCCGTGATGCACATCTCGGCGATGCCGCCCGGCGCGGTCGCGAGCACGCCGGTGGACGGATGCAGACCGGTGGCATGGGCCAGCAGCGCCCCGAACCCGGCCGACACGGCGATCAGGACCAGCGTGCCGCCGGCGATGCTCGCGAGCCAGCGCGGCGCGGCGTGCACGAAGGCCGGCGTGAAGCGCGCGCCCAGGGCCACGCCGATGAAGAGCTGGCCGGCGTGCGTCAACGCCGGCGGCAGCGCCGACCAGGTGACGCCGGCCGAGGTCAGCGCCGCGGTCACGCCGAGCGCGCCGAGCACCCACGGGTTCGGCAGCCCGAGCCGGGCCATCAGCGCCACGCCGACCAGCGTCAGCGCGGCCAGCTGCGCCAGGCCGAGCGGCCGCACCGCAGCGGCCGCCGGCACCTGCGGGTCGAGGCCGTGCACGCCGCTGGCCAGCAGCGCAAACGGCAGCACCAGCACGACGATCAGCACGCGCAGCGAATGTGCCGCGGCGACGCGGTCGATGCGCGCGCCGTGGCGGTCGGCCAGCACCGCCATCTCGGACGCGCCGCCGATCGCGGCGCTGAAGAAGGTCGTGCCGGCGTCGAGCCCCGGGTTCCAGCGCTGCAGCAGACGATGGAAGGCCCAGCCGAGCCCGAGCGCCCACACCACGCCGACCCCGATCGCCGGCGCCAGGCGGGCGACCAGCCCGACGACCTCCGGTGTGAAGTACAGCCCCAGCGTGACGCCGATCGCCCACTGCCCCACGTTGCGCAGGCGCTGCGACGCCAGCAGCGGAACGCCCAGCACTCCCGCGAGCGCGCTCACCACGAGCGGCCCGATCAGCCATGGCAGCGGCACGTGCAGCGCGGCGGCCGCGACCGCGGCCAGCGCCGCGCCGGCCAGCGTGGCGCCGAGGCGCAAGGCGCGTGCGGTGCGATGTGCGGCGCGGTCGGAGGCGCGGTCGTCCTCGCGGTCGTCCTCGCGGTCGTCCTCGCGGCCGTCCTCGCGGCCGTCCTCGCGGTCGTCCTCGCGGTCGTCAGAAGGGAGGGTCGGCGGCGCGGGCGA
>JBDTUO010000550.1:0-2257 GCA_040007675.1 Rubrivivax sp. | reverse complement strand
AGGGCAAGCCGGTCAACTTCACGGCCCAGATGTATCTGGACGACCAGCCACCGATCGCCGGTGGCCGCGAAATATGGGGCTTTCCCAAGAAGCATGGCCAGCCGAGGCTGGCGGTGGTGCATGACACGCTCACGGGCGTGCTCGACTACGCCGGCGTGCACGTGGCGGTGGCCACCATGGGCTACAAGCACCAGCACCTGCTGTACGACGTGACCGGGCGCAAGGCCTGTTCGTCGGTCTCGATCGTCGACAAGATGAGCCAGACGCAGGTCAACCTGAAGCTCATTCCGCATGTCGATGGCACACCGGCGATTGCCCAGCTCGTGGCCTACGAACTCACCGACATCCAGGTGCATGGCGCCTGGTCTGGCCCGGCACGGCTGCACCTGGTGCCCCACGTGAATGCGCCGGTGGCCGACCTGCCGGTGCGGCGCATCGTTGGCGGGCTGCATTTCATCGCCGACCTCACGCTGCCCTACGGCCGCGTGCTGCACGACTACCTCTCCACTTGATCGGACCCCATGGCCACCTCCAGGCGCAAGCCACGTTCCCCCCCCGCTCGCCAGACCGAATCCGCAAGGCCAGCACATCCTCGCGTCGGTCAACGCCAGGTGGTGCTGGTCTTGCAGGGCGGTGGCGCGATGGGCGCCTACCAGGCAGGGGTCTACGAGGCCCTGCACGAGGCCGGCATCGAACCCGACTGGGTCATTGGCACCTCGATCGGTGCCATCAATGCAGCCTTGATCGTCGGCAACCGGCCCGAAGACCGGATGGAACGGCTGCGCCGGTTCTGGCACACCGTGGCGCACAAGGGGCTGCCGGCGCTGTGGCCGGGACTGCCCGGTTTGCCGACGTTCTGGACGACCTTGCAGTCCGTCAGCCAGGGCCTGCCGGGCTTTTTCACACCGAACCAACGGGCCTGGCTCGGCCAGCATGTTGCGCTCGACGACGACGACACCGGTTACTACCACACCACCGCCTTGCGCGACACGCTTGTTGCGCTCACCGATCCGGCCTGTCTCGACGCTGGCGTGCCGCGCCTCACGATGGGCGCGGTCAACGTCCGCACCGGGGCGATGCGCTATTTCGACAGCCGCGTAGAAGACATCTCGCTGGACCACGTGCTGGCTTCCGGCGCGCTGCCGCCCGCCTTTCCGCCGGTTCGCATCGGCGACGATCTGTACTGGGACGGTGGCATCTACTCCAACACGCCAGTCGAAGTCGTGTTCGACGACAACCCGCGACGCGATTCGCTGGTCTTCGCCGTGCAGCTATGGCGCCCGGAAGGGGAGGCCCCGCAGTCGATGTGGCAGGTCAGCAACCGGCAGAAGGACATCACTTTCGCCAGCCGGGTCGACAGCAACGTGCGCCGCCAGGCGCAGATTCACCATCTGCGGCACATCGTGCGCGAACTGGCCAAGGAACTGCCCGCCGGCGCCCTCAAGCGTGCCGACATTGCCGAGATGGTGGGCTATGGCTGCGGCACCGTGATGCACGTCATGCGGCTCGTCGCGCCGCGCCTGCCCAACGAGGATCACACCAAGGACATGGACTTCACCTCAGCGCGCATCGCGGCGCGCTGGAGCGCCGGGCTCGAAGACGCCCGGCGCGCGATCACACAGGGCGCCTGGCTCGCGCCGGTGGACGCGACGCAGGGTTTGGTACTGCACGATCTCGATGCCGCGGCTGAATGAAGGAAAGCCCGAAATGACAAACGCTCGCGCAAGAACGGTCCTGAAGCGCACGACCGCGAGTTCGCCCGGATCAACCAACGGCCACTGGCCCCCGACGCGATTCTCGGCAACGTCGAAGCCGAGTTCAACTCGCCTGCCGACGATGCGGGCTGTGGCTGCGCCTACCCGGACAGCGTGGACACAGCCATCGTCGACTGGTCGAACCAGATCCATCGCCAACTGAAGGAAACGGCAAGCCGCCATGAAACTTTGCGCCAGCGCATCGCGCAGTTGCCGATGTTCGCGCGCTACCAGGTCGCTGGTTGTCGTGTCGACGGGGTGCACGGCGACGCCGATTCGCTGGAATTCCTGGCTCAATGGCCAGCGGGCACGGCGGCGTGGTTGTTCTACTTTCAGCGCATCGTCGCCGGCCCTGCCTTTACGCCCCCTCAAGCGTTGGCCACCGTGTGATCGTCGCAGCCAGCGTCATACCCACCTCGAACGGAGCACACGATGAACATCAAGGCACTGACCTTCGACACCGGCGGCACGGTGCTGGACTGGCACGGCGGACTCGTCGCTGC
>JBDTUO010000549.1:0-2265 GCA_040007675.1 Rubrivivax sp. | reverse complement strand
CACGCGCAGGCCGGCCATCGACGCGATGTTGACGATGCGCCCGCCGGTGAAGGTGCCGGGCGCCGCACCGCGGCTGCGCGCGATCATGCGCCGGCCGACCTCCTGCGCGACGAAGAACGCGCCGCGCGTGTTGGTGCCCATCACGCGGTCATAGTCGTCCGCCGACACGTCCACGAGCTTGCTCGTCGTGCTGACGCCCGAGTTGTTGACCAGGATGTCGAGCGTGCCCATCTCGGTCTCGGCATGGGCGACCGCGGACTTGATGCTGTCGATGTCGGTGACGTCCAGCGCGACGACGTGGGCGTCGCCGCCATCGGCCTCGATCTCGGCCCGCAGCGTCTTCAGCCGCTCTATGCGGCGCGCCGCGAGAACGACGCCGGCACCGGCGCGTGCCAGCGTGCGGGCGAACTGCGCGCCCAGGCCACCCGAGGCACCGGTGATCATGGCCACGCGCCCCGAGAGATCGATGTCGTAACCCATGCGTCGCCTCCTCGCGTCGACGGCTGCCGACGCCCCTTGAATCACACTGCGAATCACGATAGCACGCACGACCGCATACCCGGCGCCGCAGGGGGCGCCGCCTAGAATGATGAAGGCTGGACCGGCATGGCCCGCCGCGGATCACGACCGAAAACAATGCCCGAGAGGAGGCCTCCTGCATGACGTCCGACGAATTGCTGGCGCAGCACGGACCGCGCGAGTCGATGGCGTACGACGTCGTCATCGTGGGGGCCGGCCCCGCCGGGCTGGCAACCGCGATCCGGCTGAAGCAGCTGAACGCCGAGACCTCGGTCGTCGTGCTCGAGAAGGGCTCGGAGCCCGGTGCCCACATCCTCAGCGGCGCGGTGATGGATCCGCGCGCACTGACCGAACTGCTGCCCGACTGGAAGGCGCAGGGCGCGCCGCTGCGCCAGCCGGTGACGGCCGACGAGGTCTTGTTCCTGTCGCGCCGTGCCGCCCGCCGGACGCCCGGCTGGCTGGTGCCCGAGTGTCTGCACAACGAGGGGAACTACGTCATCCGGCTCGGTGAGCTGGTGCAATGGCTGGGAGTCCAGGCCGAAGCGCTCGGCGTCGAGATCTTTCCGGGCTTCGCGGCCGCCGAGGTGCTCTACGCGGAGGACGGCGCGGTGTGCGGCGTGGCCACCGGCAACCTCGGCATCGGCAAGGACGGCGAGCCGACCGACAGCTTCCAGCTGGGCATGGAACTGCGGGGCAAGTACACCGTGTTCGCCGAGGGCGCGCGCGGCCACCTCGGCAAGCAGTTGATCGCGCGTTTTGGGCTCGACGCGGGGCGTGACCCGCAGAGCTACGCGCTCGGCGTCAAGGAGCTGTGGGAAGTGCCGGCCGAGCGGGCCCGTCCGGGTACCGTCGTTCACACGGCCGGCTGGCCGATGGACGAGCACACCTACGGCGGCGGATTCCTGTACCACCTCGACGACGGCAAGGTCGAACTCGGCTTCGTCACCGGTCTGGACTACATGAACCCGTGGCTCAGCCCGTTCGAGGAAATGCAGCGCTGGAAGACCCACCCCGCGATCCGCGCGCAGCTCGAAGGCGGCAAGCGCCTGGGCTACGGCGCCCGCGCGATCACCGCCGGCGGGCTGCTGAGCCTGCCGAAGCTGGTGTTCGCCGGCGGCGCGCTGGTCGGCTGCGAGGCCGGTACGCTGAACGCCGCACGCATCAAGGGCAGCCATGCGGCGATCAAGACCGGCATGCTGGCTGCCGAAGCGATCAGTCAGGCGCTGGCGGCCGGGCGCAGCGGTGACGAGCTGCAGGCCTACCCAGCGGCCTTCGAAGCGAGCTGGCTGCACGCCGAACTCGACGCCAGCCGCAACTTCAAGCAGTGGTTCAAGCAGGGCAACACGGTCGGTGCGCTGATGACGGGCATCGAGTCGTGGCTGCTGCCCAAGCTCGGCCTGAAGCGGCCGCCGTGGACCGTGCACCGGAATACGCCCGACCACGCACGGCTGTCGGCGGCGTCGCAGTGCGATCCGATCCGCTACCCGAAGCCCGATGGCGTGTTGACCTTCGACCGCCTGTCGAGCGTGTTCGTCAGCAACACGAACCACGAAGAGAACCAGCCGGCGCACCTGACCTTGAAGGACCCGTCGGTGCCCGTGGCGGTGAACCTGGCGCTCTATGCCGGCCCGGAGAGCCGCTATTGCCCGGCGGGGGTCTACGAGTTCGTGCCGGTGGACGGCGGCGGCGAGCGCCTGCAGATCAACGCGCAGAACTGCGTGCACTGCAAGACCTGCGACATCAAGG
>JBDTUO010000548.1:0-2278 GCA_040007675.1 Rubrivivax sp. | reverse complement strand
TCCGCATGCTCGGGCTGGCGGACAACGGCGTGCGCCACTTCACCAACAGCCTGCGCCCGATCCACACGCCGGCCGACATGAAGGGCATGAAGATCCGCATCCAGCCGTCGCCGGTGTTCAAGACCCTGGTCGAGTCGCTCGGCGCATCACCGTCGGCGATTCCCTGGGCCGAACTGCCGACCGCGCTGCAGCAGAAAGTGGTCGACGGACAGGAGAACGGTGTCACCAACATCCTCGCCGCCAGCCTGTATCAGCACCAGAAGTACGCCACGCTCGACGGCCACGTGTGGAGCGTGCATGCCTACATGGTCAACGAGCGCTTCTATCAGGGTCTCACCGCGACCGAACGCAAGGCGGTCGACGAAGGCACGGCCAAGGCCATCGCGATCCACCGCAAGATGACCGCGGACCAGGACAAGAACGCCAAGACGATCCTCGAAAAGGTGGGCATGGAGGTCTATGTGCCCACCGCGGCGCAGATCGGCGAGTTCCGCAAGCTCGCCCAACCGCCGGTGCGCCAGTGGGCTGAAACCGAGATCGGCAAACCCTACGTCGATGCGCTGTTCCAGGCCATCGACGCGACCAAGCAGTGATCACGACGACGCACGGGTGGCACGGGTCTCTCCGGTGACGGAGCCCGCGCCCCTGGTGGTCGCCGTCGACGACGGCTACGCCGACTATGCGCAGGAGGAGGCGTTGCTCGGTGCTGTCGGCGCGCGCTTCGCGCTGCGGCCGGTGCGGGGTGACGCCGACGCCGCGGTCGAGGCGGTGCGCGACGCCGACGTCGTGCTGGTGCGCGAATCTCCGCTCCCGCGGCGCGCGATCCAGGCGATGGTGCACGGCAAGGCGGTGATCCGTTATGGAATCGGCGTCGACAACATCGACCTGCAGGCGGCGCGCGAGCGGCGCATCGCCGTGGCCAACGTGCCCGACTACGGCACCGAAGAGGTCGCGACGCAGACCCTGGCGCTCGCACTCGCGTGCGTGAGGCGAGTGCGCCTGCACGATGCCGAGGTGCGTGCCGGTCGCTGGTCGACCGGCGTGCTGGCGCCTATGCACCGCCTGCGCGGACGCACGCTGGGCTTGATCGGCTACGGCCGCATCGGCCGCCGCACGCACGAAATGTTCGCCGGCTTCGGCCTGGGCCGCGTGCTGGTGCACGATCCGGGCGACGACCTGCCGCCGGACACCGAACACGCGTCGATCGACGAGATCTGCCGCGCGGCGGATGTGATCTCGCTGCACGCGCCGCTCAAGGCCGAGACCCGGCACCTGATCGACGCCCGCCGGCTGGCGTTGATGCGGCCGACCGCGATCCTCGTCAACACCGCCCGTGGCGGCCTCGTCGACCTCGATGCGCTCGCCGAGGCACGCATTCTCGGCGCGGGTCTGGACGTGTTCGACCACGAACCCCCGGACCCGGCCCACCCGCTGTTCGGTCTGGACAACGTGGTGGTGACGAACCACATCGGCTGGTACAGCGAACAGTCGATGCAGGACCTGCAACGCAAGGCGGCCGAGGAAGCCGTGCGCGTGCTGCGGGGCGAGCCGCCGCAGCACTGGCTCAACCCCTGGTAACCCTTTGACAGATTGGATGGGACTCATGGACGTACGAACATTGGTAGGCGCCTTCAACAAGGTCGCAGTGGCATCGGTCGCGGACGCGGTCGACAAGGTCTGCGGGCGCCGCGGCTACATGGACAGCACCATCAAGCCGCGCATCGACGAGCAGCGCATCTGCGGCCCCGCCGCCACCGTGCTCGAGGCGGCGACGGACGAATTTGTGCCGCCGCAGCACGCGCTGGACCTGATCGACGAGGCGGCGCCCGGCAGCGTGATCGTGATCTCGATCATGGGTGGCGCGGCCGAGGTCGCAGTCTGGGGCGGGCTGATGACGGCCGGCGCGGTCGCCAACGGCCACGTCGGCGCGGTGCTCGACGGCGGCGTGCGCGACCTGGTCGAGATCCGGCGTGACTATGGCTTTCCGATCTACGCTCGCAGCGTCAGTCCCGGCACCACACTCGGGCGCTACAAGACCGTGGCGTCGCAGGTGCCGGTGCAGGTCGGTGGCATCGTCGTGCACCCGGGTGACCTGATCGTCGGCGACGTCGACGGCGTTGTCGTCGTGCCGCACGCGCAGGCCGAAGCGGTGCTGGCGATGGCGCAGGAGATCGACGCGCGCGAACTCGAGCAAGCCAAGCTCATCATCGCCGAGAAGTCACTGCGCAAGGGCCTGGCCAAGTACGGCCGCATCTGACACCCTTCGCCCGATGCCACT
>JBDTUO010000547.1:0-2280 GCA_040007675.1 Rubrivivax sp. | reverse complement strand
GGCGCTGCTGCTCGACGGCGGCGACACCTGGCAGGGCTCGGCCACCGCGCTGTGGACCGCCGGGCAGGACATGGTCGACGCCAGCAAGGCACTCGGTGTCGACCTGATGACGGGGCACTGGGAGTTCACCTACGGCATGGAGCGGGTCAAGCAGCTGGTCGAGAAGGACCTCGCGGGCCGGATCGAGTTCATCGCGCAGAACGTCAAGACGGCCGACTTCGGCGACCCGGTGTTCAAGCCCTACGTGATGCGCGAGATCGGCGGCGTGCCGGTGGCGATCGTCGGCCAGGCGTTTCCGTACACCCCGATCGCCAACCCGCGCTACTTCGTCGCCGACTGGACCTTCGGCATCCAGGAAGAGCCGCTGCAGCAGGTGGTGGACCAGGCGCGCGCGAAGGGCGCCCAGCTCGTCGTGCTGCTCAGCCACAACGGCATGGACGTCGACCTCAAGCTCGCCGGCCGGGTGCGCGGCATCGACGTCATCCTCGGCGGCCACACGCACGACGGCGTGCCGGTGGCGATCCCGGTGAAGAACCCCGGCGGCACGACGCTGGTGACCAACGCCGGCAGCAACGGCAAGTTCCTCGGCGTGATGGACCTGCAGGTCAAGGCGGGGCGCATCGCCGACTGGCGCTACCGGCTGCTGCCGGTGTTCGCCGACGTGCTGGCGGCCGACCCCACGATGGACGCGCTGATCACGAAGCTGCGGGCGCCGCACGAGGCGCGCCTGGCCGAGCCGCTGGCCGTCACCGACGGCCTGCTCTACCGGCGCGGCAACTTCAACGGCAGCTGGGACCAGCTGATCTGCGACGCGCTGATGGAAGTGCAGGGCGCCGAGATCGCGTTTTCGCCGGGCTTCCGCTGGGGCACGTCGCTGCTGCCCGGCGAGACCATCACGCGCGAGCTGATGATGGACCAGCTCGCGACGACCTACTCGTACGCGACCGTCAATCAGATGACGGGAGCGACGATCAAGACCGTGCTCGAGGACGTCTGCGACAACCTCTTCAACCCCGACCCGTACTACCAGCAGGGCGGCGACATGGTGCGCGTCGGCGGCCTGAGCTACACCTGTGCACCGCTCGAGGCGATGGGCCGGCGCATCCAGGACCTGCGGGTCGGCGGCAAGCCGGTCGAGGCCGACAAGACCTACAAGGTCGCCGGCTGGGCGCCCGTGGCCGAGGAGGCGCGCCGCGCCGGCGGCACCATGGTGTGGGACGTCGTCGAACAGTGGTTCAAGGCGCACCAGCGCGTCGCGCCGCGCCAGCCGAACCTGCCCCGCCTCGTCGGCGTGCAGGGCAATCCGGGGCTGGCATCATGAAACCGCCGGCGTAGCCGGCATTCCACCGCAGGAGGTAACGTCCATGACCCGCATCTTGATCCGCACGCTTTCCGCCGCCTTCGTCTTCGCGATGTTCACCGCCGGGAGCGGTCTCGCACGGGCGCAGGACGCGGTCGTCTATCACATCGATCACGCCGAGTCGCAGGCGGTGAAGGGGTTGCGCAACATCCGCAACCACCTCGACGTCGACCCGCAGGCAAAGATCACCGTCGTCACGCACGCCAACGGCGTCGACTTCCTGATGAACGGCGCGAAGGATCCCAAGGGCGGCGAATTTGCCGGCCCGGTGGCGGCGCTGGTCAACCGGGGCGTCAAGTTCGAGGTCTGCGAGATCACGCTGAAGAACCGCGAGTTGAAGAAGGAGCAGTTCCTGCAGGAGGCCGCGTTCACGCCCTCGGGTGTCGTGCGCATCGCCAAGCTGCAGAAGGCCGGCGCGGCGTACATCAAGCCCTGACAGCGCCGGCCTGACGGCCGGCCCGCTCAGGCGCCCCCGTCCTCCAGGTCGACCAGCTGCGACGCGCGGATGCGCGTGGCCGACAGCGCGCCGCGGCTCTCGAGGATCGGGTAGGCGATCGAGCACAGGTGCGAGTTGATGCGCTTCAGCTCGGACAGCAGGTCGAGGTGCAGCGAGCTCGTCTCGATGCTCTCCGCGGTGTTGTCCTGCAGGCGCCCGATGTGGTTGGCGGCGAACTCGTGCTCGAGGTCGCGGAAACGCGCCTTCTCCTCGAGCAGCCGGCGCGCGTCGCGCACGTTGCCTTCGAGGAACACGCTCATCGCCAGCCGCAGGTTGGTCAGCAGGCGATCGTGCAGCTCACGCACTTCGGCGAGGCCGGCGTCCGAGAGGCGGCGGTTCTTGCGGATCTTCTTGTCCTCGATGTCCTGCAGCACGCGCTCGATGATGTCGCCGATCTGCTCCATGTTGATCGTGAACGAGACGA
>JBDTUO010000546.1:0-2287 GCA_040007675.1 Rubrivivax sp. | reverse complement strand
GTGATCTCGGCGGCCATCTCGGGGCTGGCGGGGTCGCTCAAGACACTGGTGCTGGGATTCGCCACGCTGACAGACATGCACTGGACCTCGTCGGGTCACGTGATCCTCATGACGCTGGTGGGCGGGCTCGGGACCTTGTCGGGCCCGCTGGTGGGCTCCGCGGTGGTCGTGCTGCTCGAGAACAAGGTCGGTGACTTCGGCTCGTTCATCGCCGAGCTCACGGGCATCGACTGGTTCAACACGCTGGGCGAATCGGTCACCATGGTCACGGGGCTGATCTTCGTGATCTGCGTGCTGGTGTTCCGGCGCGGCATCATGGGCGAGATCATCGCCTTCATCGAACGACGGCGCGCGCGCCAGGGCTGAGGGATCTCGGGCCGGGAGTCATTCGACGAACAGCGTCGCCGGCTGCTCCAGCAGCTCGCGTAGCCGCTGCACGAAGCCGGCCGCCACGGCGCCGTCGACCACCCGGTGGTCGAACGACGACGACAGGTTCATCATCGGCCGCCCGACGACGCCGCCGTCGCGCCAGACCGGTCGCATCACGATGCGGTTGACGCCGACGATCGCCACCTCGGGCCGGTTGATGACCGGCGTCGAGACCAGGCCGCCGAGCCGCCCGAGGCTGGTCAGCGTGATGGTCGAGCCCGTGAGTTCGTCGCGCGTCGCACGGCCGCTGCGTGCCGCCTCGGCCAGGCGCGCGATCTCGTCCGCGCTGGACCACAGGTCGCGGGCGGCGGCGCTGCGCAGCACCGGCACCATCAGGCCGGCGTCGGTCTGCGTGGCGATGCCGACGTGCAGCGCGGCGTGCTGCGTCAGTACACCCGCCTCGTCGTCGAGGTGGGCGTTGACCTGCGGCCAGTCGGTCACGGCGCAGGCGAGCGCGCGCACCAGCAGCGGAAGCAGCGTCAGGTGCGGTCGCGTCTTGCCGTGGCTTGCGTTGAGTGTCGCGCGCAGCGCTTCCAGCGCGCCGACGTCGACCTCCTCCACGTAGGTGTAGTGCGGGATGCGCCGCTTGGACTCCTGCATGCGCTCGGCGATCTTGCGTCGCAGGCCGACGATCTTGATCGTGCGGGGTGCCGCCTCGGCCGTCGCGTCCGCGGCAGGCGCCAACGCCCGCGCGGCAGCAGCGGGAGCCGACGGCGGCGCCGCCGTCGCGGCGCGCGGGGCGGGTGGCCGGTCGGCCTGAGCGCGGTCGAGGTCGGCCTGCACCACCCGCCCGGCCGTGCCGCTGGGCGGCACCCGCGCGAGATCGAGTCCGAGCTCCCAGGCGCGCGCCCTGACCGCGGGAGAGGCGATCACACGGCCTTGGCCGGTGGGGCCCGCGGATGCGCCGGCGTCGATTGGTGCCGACGCTGGCGCGGCGGCAGCGGGCGGTTCCGACGCGCGCGACGCTGCAGCCGCAGTGGCCAGAGCGGCCGGCGCCGACACCACGGCCGGTGCCGGAGCGGGCTCGGCGCCGCCGGCCGTCGCCCCGGTGTCGATCCGGATCAGCTCGCTGCCGACGGCGAGCAGGTCGCCGACCTCACCGCCGAGCGCGATCACCCGGCCCGCCACCGGCGACGGGATCTCGACCGTGGCCTTGTCGGTCATCACGTCGGCCAGCGCCTGGTCCTCGGCCACGGTGTCACCGACCGCCACGTGCCAGGCCACGCACTCCACCTCGGCGATGCCTTCGCCGATGTCGGGCACGCGCACACGATGCTCAGCCATGGCCTCAGGGCTCCAGCACGCGGCGGTACGCGGCGGCCACGCGATCCGGGCCCGGGAAATAGGCCCATTCGAGCGCATGCGGGTAGGGCGTGTCCCAGCCGGTGACGCGCTCGATCGGTGCCTCGAGCTGGTAGAAACAGTGCTCCTGCACGAGTGCGGTCAGCTCGGCGCCGAAGCCGCTCGTGCGCGTCGCCTCGTGCACGACGACGCAGCGCCCGGTCTTCTTCACCGACGCGATGATCGTGTCCAGGTCGAGCGGCCACAGGCAGCGCAGGTCGATGATCTCGGCGTCGACCTGCGCCTCGGCGGCCGCGGCTTCGCAGACGAAGACCATGGTGCCGTAGGTCAGCACGGTCAGCGCGCCGCCGGAGCGCACGGTCGCGGCGCTGTCCAGCGGCACGCGGTAGTGGCCTTCCGGCACCTCGCTCGCCGGATGTCTGGACCACGGCACGATCGGTCGGTCGTGGTGGCCGTCGAAGGGGCCGTTGTACAGCCGCTTGGGCTCGAGAAAGATCACCGGGTCGTCGCACTCGATGGCCGAGATGAGCAGCCCCTTGGCGTCGTACGGCGTGCT
>JBDTUO010000545.1:0-2288 GCA_040007675.1 Rubrivivax sp. | reverse complement strand
AAGGACCAGACCACGCTGCGCACCGCCAGCCTGACCTTCGAGGAGAAAACGCTGACCGGCAGCTACTTCGGGTCGGCGCGACCGCGCGAGGACTTTCCGCGCCTGATGCGGCTGTACCGTGCCGGGCGGCTCAAGCTCGACGAGCTGATCACGCACCGCTACCGGATCGACGAGGCGACGCAGGCCTTCGACGACCTCGCGGCGGGCAGGAACGCGCGCGGGATGATCGTCTTCGACTGAGGCTGCGACGCCGCGGCCGAGCGCCGGCGCTCCGCAACGGTGCCACCACTCAGCGCGTCTTCACCGGGCCGAATCGACGGCCTTGTGATAGGCCGAGGCCAGGTCCTTGTAGGCGTTCGAGAAGCCGGTCTTGGTCGTGTCCCAGGCGTCGCCACTGGCCTTCTCGAGCTTGTCGAGCTCGACCCGGGCCTGCGCCTTCTTCGCCGCGAGTTCCTTCATGTTCTGCTGGTGCGCCGCCTTGCTGTCGGCACCGCTCTTCCTGGCCTGCGCGCCGAGCTCGTCGATCTTCTTGTCCGACACGTCGACCAGCTTCTTCGCCTCCTTGACGGCCTGGTCCTTCTGCTGCACGGTGAAGTTCTTGAACTCCTGCCAGGCCGACGGGGCGTCGGCCGCAACGGCAACCAGGGCGGCGGCCGACAAGGCCATTGCGGAAAGGGTGGCGTTCAGGCGGCACTTCATGATGGTCTCGTCCTCGTGATGTTCTGGATACCGGCGCTCAACCGCCGCTGCCCTTCTGCTCGTTGCCGAAGCGGATCGTGTTCTGGATCGTGAACAGCCTGACGGCTTCACGCCGCTGGTCCGCGCTGCACGCGCGCTCCGCACCGGTCTGCACGCCATCGCGATTGAACGTCACGACGCAGTTGCGCCCGAAGCGGACCGACCCGCCGCCGTTGGGGTCCATGCTCACCTCGCCGCCGCGTGCGCTGCCGCCGTTCGAAGGCCGGTTGGGGAGCGCCCCACCGCCGCTGCCCTGCTCGCGCCGGTAGGCCTCCATCGCACGATCAGCGCGCGACCGGTCGTCGCGCGAGCAGTCCTGCGAGCTGCTGCTGCGTCCCCCGTCGCGGTCATACTGGACCCGGCATGAACCGATGTCCACCCAGCCGCTGCCGTTGCGGTTCACCGTCACGTTCGGAATGCGATCACGGTCGTTCGACGGCCGGTTGGGCGCCGCTCCACCGATACCCTGCTCGCGCCGATAGGTCTCCATCGCGCGGTCGGCGCGCAACAGGTCGTCACGTGAACAATCGCGCGGGTTGCCGATGCGTCGACCGTCGCGGCCGTACTGCACGCGGCAAGACCCGATGTCGACCCAGCCGCTGCCGTTGCCGTGCACGGTCACGTCCGGCGTGCGGTCACGGTCGTTGTTAGAAGGCCGGCGGTCGGACGACCCGGCCCCGCCGGAACCCTGCTCCCGCCGGTAGCGGTCGATCGCGTCGCGCGACTGGTTGACCTGATCGCGCGAGCAACTCGATCGCTGATCCGAGCGCCGACCGTAGGCGTCGTAGTAGACGACGCAGTCGTTCGCATCGTAGACGGCCTCGAGCGCGCCGTTCCTGGCGGTGAAGATGCGCGGCGTCTCGTCGCGGGCGAACACCGCGGCCGGCATTACTACGCTCAGCGCCAGCGCGCCGGCCGCGCCGCGGCGAAGGCACGATCGAAGGATGGGATTCATGCGGGGAGCTCCTGTCGGTCGGCATTCATTCTGATCGAAGTGTGGCGACGGGCTTGCCCGACCTGACCCCGAAACGCGCGTCACACGCTTGGCGTTGACCGAGGGCGCACGGCGGCGCCTGGCGGCAAAGCGACGGCTGCCTGCGCAACTCCGCAGCGTCGGGCGCGTCCGTGCCGCCCGCGTCGACGCCCGGACGTCAGCGGCGCAGCGCGCTGCGCTTGGCCAGCTCGATCTTCGCGATCGCGTTGCGGTGCACTTCGTCGGGCCCGTCGACGATGCGCACGGTGCGCTGGTGCGCGTAGGCCGCGGCGAGCGAGAAGTCGCCGCTCACGCCGGCGGCGCCGTGCGCCTGGATCGCCCAGTCGAGCACCTTGCAGCTCACGTTCGGTGCCACGACCTTGATCATCGCGATCTCGGCCCGTGCCGCCTTGTTGCCGGCGACGTCCATGCGGTGCGCCGCGTTGAGCGTCAGCAGCCGCGCCTGGTCGATCATGCAACGGCTCTCGGCGATGCGCTCGTGCCAGATCGACTGGCCCGACAGCGGCCCGCCGAACGCGTCGCGCGTCTGCAGGCGGTCGATCATCATCTCCAGCCC
>JBDTUO010000544.1:0-2300 GCA_040007675.1 Rubrivivax sp. | reverse complement strand
GCGCGCAGGATGTGGCCGGTGCTGCGGTAGTTCTGCTCCAGCGCGATGACCTTCAGGTCCGGGTAGTCCTGCGGCAGCCGCTTCAGGTTGTCGATCGTCGCGCCGCGCCAGCCGTAGATGCTCTGGTCGTCGTCGCCCACCGCGGTGAAGCAGCCGTCGGGGCCGACGAGCGCCTTCAACAGGTCGTACTGCACCGCGTTGGTGTCCTGCACCTCGTCGACCAGCACGTGGCGCAGCCGGGCGCGCCAGCGCTCGCGCGCCTCGGCGTCGCGGGTCAGCAGCGCCAGCGGCAGGCCGATCAGGTCGTCGAAGTCGACCGCCTGGAACGCCGCCAGCCGCTGCTGGTATCGCGCCATCACCCGCGCCGCGACGTGCTCGTCGTCGTTCGCCGCCGCCGCGGCGGCGCCATCCGCGTCCAGCCCCTGGTTCTTCCACAGGCTGATCGCCCACTGCCAGCGGCGCGCGAGCGCGTTGTCGGTGCTGCCGCCGGCGTCGCGCAGCACGCCCAGGGTGTCGTCGCTGTCGAGGATCGAGAAGTTCGGCTTCAGCCCGATGCGCGCGCCGTCCTCGCGCAGCATGCGCACACCCAGCGAGTGGAAGGTGCTGACGAGCAAGTCCTTCGCCGCGCGCGGCCCGGCGAGCGCCTTGGTGCGCTCGCGCATCTCCTGCGCGGCCTTGTTCGTGAACGTGATGGCGGCGATCTGCGACGGCGCGAGGCCGTGCTGCAGCAGCCGCACGACCTTGTGCGTGATGACGCGCGTCTTGCCCGAGCCCGCGCCGGCGAGCACGAGGCAGGGGCCGTGCAGGTGCTGCACGGCGGCCATCTGGGCGTTGTTGAGGGTGTCGGCCATCGGGGCGGAGCGTGCGCGGGGCGCGATGATAGGCGCCGGCGCGCGCCGGTCCGGCTCAGGCCGGCGTGGGGCGTGCGCGCAGCCGCATCGTGAGCCCCACCGGCGCCATCGCGAACTGCAGCCGCTCGACCGCCTCGGCGCCGTCGGGCGTGCCGACGTCGAGCAGTTCGAAGCCCCCGAGCAGCACCGCGAGCGCGGTCTTCATCTCGGTCAGCGCGAGGTAGCGGCCCGGGCAGATGCGCGGGCCGGCGCCGAAGGGCATCGATGCCCGCTTGGCGGCGCCGAGCGCGGCGCCGTTGCCCGCGCCTGGCGCATCCTCCTGCTGCGCCGGCCCGGCCAGCCAGCGGGCCGGCTGGAACGCGGCGGCGGCCGGCACCAGGCGCTCGTTCGTCGCATCCGGCCGCATCAGCGCGACGAGCACCGTGCCGGGCTCGATCTGCACGCCCGCGACCACCACCGGACGAATCGCCTGCAGCACCTGGATCGGCGCCACCGGCTTGAGCCGCATCGTCTCGTGCGCGATGGCCTCGATGAAGTCGAGCTGCGTGATCTCCTCCGGCGTCGGCGCGGCCGGGTCGCGGCAGATCCGCCGCACCTCGTCGGTGGCGCGCGCGAGCGCGGCCGGGTGGCGCCAGAGAAACCAGATTGCCCAGCAGAGCGTGTTGGCGGTCGTGTCCTCGCCCGCGAGCAGCATCGTCAGCACGTTGCCGGCGACCTGCGCGTCGTCGATGCCGCTGTCGGGCGCGTCGGCGGCGACGAGCATCGCCTCCAGCAGGTTTTGCGGCGCCAACCGCCGCGCCGGGTCGGCGTCGAGCCGCGCACGCGCACGGGTGATGAAGTCGTCGATCGCCACCTGCACCGCGGCCACGCTGCGCACCAGCGCGCGGTCCTCGGCGGTCGGCAACCAGCGCCAGGTCGGCAGCGGCGCCAGCGCGCGCCGGAACAGGCTGGGGAAGATGCGGTTCAGGTGCGCCTGGATGACGTCGCCTTCGGAGCGCAGCGTGTCGACCTCGGCGCCGAACGCGAGCCCGGCGACGACGTCGACCGTGTAGCGCATCAGGTCGGCCTGCAGGTCGATCACGCGGCCGGCGGCGGCCGCACCCCGCCAGCGCTCGGCCAGCCGGCCGGCGACCCGCTGCAGCGCCGGGTGATAGCGCCGCACGTGGCCGGGGTCGAACGCGGCCATCACCATGCGGCGTTGGCGCCGCCAGGTGTCGCCGTTGGCGCCGAAGAGACCGGTCGGCAGCCTCATCTCGCGCGACGTCTGCTCGAGCCTGACCGTGCGCCGGAAGCCGTCCGGCCGGTCGCGCAGCACCTGGGTGATCGCCGCGTGGTCGCTGATCACGAGCACGGGGCTGGGGCCGAAGCGCAGGCGATAGGCCGGGCCGTAGCGCTGCGCCCAGGCCTCGAGCTGGTGGTGCATGCGGGCCGACCGGATCGCCAGCAGGT
>JBDTUO010000543.1:0-2303 GCA_040007675.1 Rubrivivax sp. | reverse complement strand
TCGGTGATGTTGGTGATGCTGGTCATCCAGCCGGTCTGCTGCCCCTTGGGGTCGATCAGCGGCGAGATGTACATGCGGGCATCGAACTGCGAGCCGTCCTTGCGCATCACGCGCACCTCGATGCCGCCGGCCGGGCTGCGGCCCTGCAGCTCCTGCTGCAGCAACCGGTGGTTCTCCTCGATCCGGTCCGGCGGCCAGTACGGGAACGGTGGCAGGCGACCGATCAACTCGGCCTCGGTGAAGCCGACCATGCCGCAGAACGCCGCGTTGACATACGTGATTCGGCCCTCGAGGTCCATCGCGCGCATGCCGGTCGGCATCGAGTTCTCCATCGCGCGGCGGAAGTTGGTCTCCTGCACCAGTGCGCTCTGGATCTGGGTGCGCCGGCGCATGTGACGCCAGCTGCCGAGCAGCATCCACACCGTCAGCACCGACAGCAGCACCACCATCCAGAACAGCGTGTTGCCGATCAGCCCGATCGATGTGCGGTAACCCTGTCCACGCAGCAGCAGCCCGTTGAGAGCCGGCACCAGCGGCGCGTCGTGCACGATCGCCGGCGGGGGTGGCACCTGCCCTGGCATCGACGTCACGGTGCTGGCCAGCACCCGTTCGCGCAGGTCGATGATGCTGATGCGGTGGCGCGCGGCGACGTCGGACGGCACCTCGTAGCGCAGCAGCGCGTCGACGGCGTACTCGGCCACCAGGGCGCCGCCGAAGTCCGAACCCTCGATCAGCGGCACGTAGAGCTGGAACACGGTGGCGCCGGAGGCATCGCGGAAAGCGCGCGAGTACGCCGGCTGCAGGTGCTGGCGTGCGTTCAGGTAGGCGAGTTCGGGTTCGGTGTCGCGCCCCTCGGCGGGCGACGCCGCGCCTGATGCGGCATCTGCCGGCTCGTTCGGCGCCAGCCCCGAGTGGTACAGCAGCGCCCAGTACACCGCGCGCCGGGTGCGGCGGGCGTCGTACCACGCGACGTGAGTGATCTCGGGCCGCTCGCGGGCGAACGCCTCCGCCAGTGGGTCGAACGCGGCGTCGCTCAGCTTGCGCTGCGCCAACTCGCCGGCGAGCCGCACCAGCTGTTCCTGGTTCTGGATCAGCCGCAGGCCGATCTGCTGCTGCGTGACCTCGATGTCGCGCTTGACAGATTCGGTCTCGCGCTCGAATTCCTCATTGCGCAGGTACCAGAAGGCCGAAATGATGGCGGCCAGGAAAAGCAGTACCGACGCCAGCGGCGCCAGCGTCACGAAACGGTCCTGGCGCGAGGGCGACTGGCGCCGCCACCAGCGACCGGCCAGCCGCTGCATGCGGCTGCTGCGGGCAGGCCGCGGCGGTGCCGGAGCACGAGGTGACAGCATTCGGCGGATTATCGACGCCGACAACAATGAGCACCGTGATTCATATTATGAGATGAACAGCCGCGATTTGGAATGCTATTGATCTGTGCCACACTTCGGTTCGGTCCCGGATTCCGACCCCAAAAGAGCAGGAGACAAGCTTATGTCCGCGATGCCCCAGCCCGCGCCCGCCGCCGCCGCTGATACCGATGCCCAGGAAACCCGCGAGTGGCTGGACGCGCTGGCCGCGCTGATCCAGGCCGAAGGACCGGAGCGCGGCCACTTCATCCTCGAGCAGCTGGTCGAGGAGGCGCGCCAGCGCGGGGTCGATCGGCCGTTCTCGGCAACCACCGGCTACGTCAACACGATCGAGCCGGAGGACGAGGCGCAGAGCCCGGGCAACCTCGAACTGGAAGGCCGGCTTCGCGCCTACATGCGCTGGAACGCCATGGCCATGGTCGTCAAGGCGAATCGGCTGCACCCGGACGATGGCGGCGACCTCGGCGGCCACATCAGCAGCTTCCAGTCGCTGGCGCACATGTTCGCGGCCGGCTTCAACCACTTCTGGCACGCCGCGAGCCCCGACCACGGCGGCGACCTGCTGTACATCCAGGGCCACAGCGCGCCGGGCATCTATGCGCGCGCCTTCATGGAAGGCCGGCTGACCGAGGAGCAACTGCTGAACTTCCGCCAGGAGGTCGATGGCAAGGGCATCAGCAGCTACCCGCACCCGAAGCTGATGCCCGACTTCTGGCAGTTCCCGACCGTCAGCATGGGCCTGGGCCCGCTGATGGCGATCTACCAGGCGCGTTTCCTGAAGTACCTGCACGCGCGTGGCATCGCCGACACCGCGCAGCGCAAGGTCTGGGTCTTCTGCGGCGACGGCGAGATGGACGAGCCGGAGAGCATGGGCGCGATCGGACTGGCGGCGCGCGAGAAGCTCGACAACCTGGTGTTCGTCATCAACTGCAA
>JBDTUO010000542.1:0-2311 GCA_040007675.1 Rubrivivax sp. | reverse complement strand
CGCATCGCGCAGTTCGCGGCCCGCGACGGCATCGAGATCCCGCGCTGGGTGGCACTGAAGATGGAAGGATTCATGGACGATGCGGCCTCGGTGCGCGCCTTCGGCATCGACGTCGTCGCGCGGCTGTGCGAGCGCCTGATCGCGGGCGGCGCGCCGGCGCTGCACTTCTACACGCTGAACCAGTCGGCGCTGACGCTGGACATCTGTCGCCGGCTGGCCGCCTGAGGCTACCCAAGGGGGACCGGTGACTGCACCCACCCCCTCCGGCAGCGACGTAGCGGCGACCGCCGCGGCCGCGGGCCAGGCCGACTTCTCGACCCTGTTCGAGCTGCTGCCGATCGGCGCCTACCGCTCGTCGCCCGAGGGCCGCATGCTGCGCGCCAACCGCGCGCTGGTGGCGTCGAACGGCTATGCCGACGAGGCCGGACTGCTGGCATCGGTGGGTGACATTGCGCGGGAGTGGTACGTGCTGCCCGCACGGCGCGCCGAGTTCCGGGCCGCGCTGCTGCGCGACGGCAGCGTGCGCGGCTTCGTCTCGGAGGTCTACCGCCACCGCACGCGCGAGCGCATCTGGGTCAGCGAGAACGCCTTCATCGTGCGCGACGCAGCGGGTGGCGTCGCCTGGTACGAGGGCACGGTCGAAGACATCACCGAGCGGATCGACACCCAGCACACGCTCGAACACCGCGCCGCGCAGGTGCGCCTGCTGATGCAGCAGCTGCCGGGCATGGCCTACCAGGTGCACATCCACCGTGACGGCACGACGAAGTTCCTGTTCGTCAGCCACGGCGTGCGCGCGCTGTACGGCGTCGCGCCCGACGCCGTGCTGGCCGACGGCACGCTGCTGCGAAGTTTTCGCGCGCCCGAGGACCCGGCGGCGCTCGCCGTCGACCCGGAGCTGCTGCGGCGCGCCGCCACGCCGGCGCCGGTGTCCACCGACTTCCGGATCCGGCTGCACGACGGCACGCTGAAGTGGGTGCATCTGCACTCGGTCGCGATCTGGCACGACGACGACAGCGCGGTGCGCAACGGCGTCGTGCTCGACATCACGGCCGAACGCGCCGCTGCCGCGCTGCGCGCCGAGCGTGATCGTGCCGGGGCCGCGGATCGGGCCAAGTCGGCCCTGCTGTCGCGCATCAGCCATGAGTTGCGCACGCCGCTGAACGCTGTGCTCGGGTTCGCGCAACTGCTCGAGATCCAGCCCGAGCTCGGCGAACGTTCACGCGCCTGGGCCGGGACCATCAGCGCCAGCGGCCGCCACCTGCTGGCGCTGGTGAACGACGTGCTGGACCTGTCGGCGCTCGAGGGCGGCGAGTTTCGATTGCAGACGCAGGCGGTCGCGCTGGCGCCGCTGGTGGACCAGGCCTGGAGCATGGTGGCCATCGAGGCGGACACGCTCGGCATCGGATGGATCCCGCCGGCGCCGCCCGTGCCCGCGGTACGGGCCGACCCGCAGCGCTTGCGCCAGGTGCTGTCCAACCTGCTGTCCAACGCGGTCAAGTACAACCGACCGCAGGGGCACGTGCAGGTGCGGGTGGCGCCCGTCGAGGGCGGCCGTGCGGTTGTGATCGAGGTCGTCGATACCGGGGGCGGGCTCAGCGACGCGCAGCGCCAGCGGCTGTTCCAGCCCTTCGATCGCCTCGGCGCCGAGTACAGCGGCATCGGCGGCACCGGCCTCGGCCTGGCGCTGACGCGCCAGCTGGTGCAGGCGATGGACGGTCGGCTCGATGTCGACAGCACGCCGGGCGTCGGCAGCTGCCTGCGCGTCACGCTGCCGGCCGCCGGCGCGGCGGCAGGCCCGGCGGCAGGCGCGGCGGCCGAAGCCGAACGCAGCGCCCGCTAGGCCAGCGCGCGGTGCCCGCCCCCCGCACGCTCAGTCGCTGCCCTGCCAGGCCACGCCGTCCTCGGTCAGCATCGCGTCGAGGGGCACGTCGTGCGACTCGGGTGCCAGCCAAGGGATGAATCCGTGGGCGTAGCCGACGCCGGCGGTGAACGGCGGCGGCTTCAGTGTCGCCAGCGTGCGGTCGTAGAAGCCACCCCCGTAGCCCAGCCGCAGCCCGCCGGGCCCGAAGCCGACGCAGGGCACGAGCAGCAGGCGCGGCTCGAAGGCCTCGGTGTCCTTGGGTTTCGGGATGCCGTAGGCGTCCTCTTCCATCTCGCAGCCCGGGTACCAGACATGGAAACGCAGCTGCTTGCTGTCGCGGTCCACCACCGGCAGCCCGATGCGCCGCCCGTGCTCGGCCTCGCTCCAGCGGAACAGCGCCGGCAGCGGGTCGAACTCGCCCTTGATCGGCCAGTAGGCGCCGATCGT
>JBDTUO010000541.1:0-2324 GCA_040007675.1 Rubrivivax sp. | reverse complement strand
ATGATCAGCACCGCCACCGCGTTGATCAGGCCGAACACCCAACCCTGCTCCGGCCCGAACAGGCCCCAGGCGAAGAAGCTCAGCAACGCGACGGCAACGACCGTGACGACAAAATAGCCTGCCACGACGTCGGCCATGCGCTGCATCGGTGCGCGCGAGCGCTGTGCCTGGGCCACCATCTGCACGATCTGCGACAGCACGGTGGCCGAACCCACGTGTTCCGAGCGCATCACCAGCGCGCCGCTGGTGTTCATCGTCGCGCCGATCAGCTTGTCGCCCGCGCGTTTGCTCACCGGCAGCGGCTCGCCGGTGAGCATCGATTCGTCGAGCGCGCTGCTGCCCTCGACGACGATCCCGTCGACCGGCACCTTCTCGCCCGGCCGCACGCGCAGCCGGTCGCCGACGTGCACGTTCGTCAGCGGCACGTCCTCCTCGGTGCCGTCGGCGTTGATGCGGCGCGCCGTCTTCGGCGCCAGGCCCAGCAGCGATTTGATCGCGGCCGAGGTCTGCGAGCGTGCCCTCAGTTCGAGGATCTGGCCGAACAGGGTCAGTGAAATGATGACCGCGGCCGCCTCGAAGTAGACCGCCACCCGGCCCTCCGTGACGAAGGCCGCAGGAAACACGCCAGGCGCCACCGTCGCGACGACGCTGTAGATGAAGGCGACACTGGTGCCCAGCCCGATCAGCGTCCACATGTTGGGGCTGCGGTTGATCAACGACTGCACTGCGCGCACGTAGAACGGCCAGCCGGCCCACAGCGCGACCGGCAGCGTCAGCACCAGCTCGATCCAGTTCTGCGTGGCGCCAGGGAACAGGCCCAGCCCGTGACCGGCCATGGCCAGCAGCATCACGACGGCCGAGAACGGCAGGGTCCACCAGAAGCGTCGCGTGAAATCGACCAGTTCCGGGTTGTCGTCGTCGCCCAGCGTCGGCATCAGGGGTTCGAGCGTCATGCCGCACTTGGGGCAGTTGCCCGGGTGGTCCTGGCGGATCTCCGGGTGCATCGGGCAGGTGTAGACCGTGCCCGGCGCCGGCGCGGTTTGCGCCTCGACCGGCGCCGGCGCGCCGAGGGCGTCGATCGGCGCCGGCGCGCCGAGTGCCGTCACGAATTTCTCGGGCGCCTCGGCAAACCGCGTCCGGCATTTGGCGCTGCAGAAGTAGTACGGGCGGCCGTCGTGCTCGAACTGGTGCGCCGACTGCGTCGTCACGTTCATCCCGCACACAGGATCCTTCAGCGTACCGGCATCCGCGCCGCCGACAGGCGCACCATCGCGCTGCGGTGCCGGACCGTGGTGCGCGTGATCGTGGCCGGAATGTGCGTGCATCTGTGACTCCTCAGGGGTTTCGAAAAAGGGCCTTCAGAGCACCCTTGCAGCAAACGATAGACCTTTCCAACGTGTGAAGGTCAAGCCCCGATCGCGATGTCGATCGCCGCCCCCGCCGCCGCATACCGCGCGGCCGCCGCCAGCAGCCGTCGCTGCACCGCAGCGCGCAGCGCCGCCGGCGCCTGCACCTGCACGTGCTCACCATGCCGCAGCACGTCCATCACGAGTTCGGTCTCGTCGACGTAGGGCACACGCAGTTCGTACGTGCCATCGTCATGCCAGCGCGCCTGCTGCTGCGGGTGCCATTGCTCGCGCGCGACCCAGGCCGCCGCCTCGGCGTCGAAGCGCAGCGTCGCCCAGCGCACGCGCCCGCCGCCGAAGATGCCGTAGCCGCGGTCGAGCGCGGCCTCCACGTCAGCCAGCGCCACCTCGCGGGCCGCCGTGTCGAGCACCTGGGCGTGCTCGATGGCATCGAGCGCGAAGCGGCGCAGCGCGCCGCTGCGGTGACACCAGGCGTCGAGGTACCAGGTGTTGCGGTGGTGCACCAGCCGCTGCGGTGAGACCTCGCGCTCGCCGCGCTGATTGCGCCGACGGCTCAGGTAGACCATCTGCAGCCGGCGCCGGCGGCGCAGCGCGTCGCCGACCCGCTCGAACCACTGGCTCGGCACCGGCCGGCGTGCGCTGCCGGCGATGCGCACCCGCTGGCCGAGCGCCCGCGACTCGGCCTCGCTGGCGCCGAGCATGCCGTGCAGCTTGTCCAGCAGCGGCTGCAGATGGCGCGCGAGCACCCCACCCTCGTCGAGCCCGCCGATCAATCGGTGCATCGTCAGCAGCGCGTGCAGCTCGGCCTCGCTGAACCAGACTCCGGGCAGCTGGTGGGTCGACGCCGCGGTATCGCGCGGGTCGGCCAGCAGGCGATAGCCGTCGGCGTCGCGGTCGTGCACGATCGGTGCGTCCATGCGGTCGCGCAGGTAGGCGAGGTCGCGGTGCAGCGTCGCA
>JBDTUO010000540.1:0-2334 GCA_040007675.1 Rubrivivax sp. | reverse complement strand
GACGCGCTGGTCGACGCGGCACGCGCGCTCGCCGACGCCAGCGGCCTCGTGTGCGGTACCAGTGCGCTGCACGCGCGGGTGATCGTGCTGCGGGCGCTCGGTGGCCCGGTCGAGCCGCTGATGCAACTGCTGATCGCAGTGCGCGCGTCCTGGCGTCGCGTCGCGTGGGACCTGGCGGCAGCGCCACCGCGGATCTGGCAGACCTGATCCCCCGCCGACGCGGAGCGCGGGTCAGGCGGCGCGCGTGCCCGGCAGGCGCTGTAGCGATGGGCTGCCGCGCAGCCAGCGCGTGCCGACGCCGATCAAGGCGAGCACACCCAGGTAGGCCGCGAGCTGCGCGGCCGACGGCCGGGCGTCGTAGCCCACCAGCGCGTGCAGCAGCGTGCCGAGCGCCGAATCGCGCGCCAGCAGCGACGAGCTGTCCCACAGCGGGCTGGTCCAGGCCTCGACCACGCCGGCCTGCGACAGCGCGGCGACGAGCTGGCTCGCCATCGACGCCGCGAGCAACGCGATCAGCACGTTCGTGACCGCAAACAGGTGGCGCGTCGGAATGCGGGCCAGCCCGACGTAGAGCGCAGTACCGACCGCGACGCCGAGCGCGAGACCCGCGGCGCCCGGCAGCAGCACCGCCTGGGCCGATGCACCCGCCCCGTCGAGGGAGCCGGCGACGAAGAGCACCGTCTCCGCGCCCTCGCGCAGCACCGCCAGCGACACCGCGAGCGTCAGCGCCCAGGGCCGGCGCTGGCCCGTTTGCACCGACTTGCCGAGCCGGCGCGCCTCGCCGGCCATCTCGCGCGCGTGCACGGCGACCCAGGTGCAGTGCCACAGCAGCATCACCAGCGCGAGCGACAGCACGACGATGTTGACGACGTCCTGGCCGATGCCGTCGAACGCATTCGCCAGGCGCTGTGCCATCAGCGCCAGCAGCGCCGCGCCGAGCACGCCGATGCCGACACCGGCGCCGAGCCAGCGTCCGCGCCCGACCAGCTGACGCGTCGCCGCGGCGACGATGCCGACGAACAGCGCGGCCTCGAGCGACTCGCGAAAGACGATCAACGCGGTGGCGAACATGGTGGCGTCAGCGGTCGTCGATCAAGAGCGCGCGTTCACCGCGTTTCACTCGGCGATCAGCACGCCCTTGGCAGTGGCCTCGTGGAACTCGCCGACGAAGGGGTAGCGGCCGGGCTTCAGCGGGCCGACGTAGAGGGTCGCCTTCGCGCCGCCGGCGATCACCTTCTCGGCCTTCAGCGGATGGCTCTCGAACTCCTCGGCGCTGCTGTCCTGGTTGTGCACGATCAACTTGATGCGCTGGCCCGCGGCCACCTTCAGCTCGGGCGGCTCGAAGCGGTGGTCCTTGATGACCAGCGTCGCCTCGGTCGGCGCTGCCAGCGCCGGCAGAGCGACGGCGCCGAACAGGGCGGCACACAACAACCAGGGGCGGATGGCATTCATGGGTCGGGTCTCGGTGGGAGCGGTGGCCGCGATGCGCGGTGCCGGAGGCCGGCGTCGAACTCGAATAGTAATGCGAGTCATTCCCATTGGCAATACCCGAGGCCATTCATCCTCGGCCTTGGCCCCGCGTCATGCGCCAGCCGAGTTCAGCGGGGGCGGCTCGCCTGCAGCTGGCGTCGCAGTTCGGGGTCGGCCACAGGCGCCCGCCATGGGTCGATCGGCTCGCCGGGGGTGGCAGCCTGCCAAGTCACGCCGTCGCCGTCGAAGCGCAGCCATCCCAGCAGCGCGCCGCCCGGCGCCCGCACCGCGTCGGCGTCGTCCGGCGCAGGCGTGGGGGCCGCCTCGGCCTTTGGCGTCGGCACGGCGGCCGCGTCGGCCTTTGGCACCGCCACCCAGCGGCCAGCGGTGGCGCGGCGCAGCGCATGCCACCACGCCTGGGCGGACAACGGCGACCCGGGCCCGGCAACTTCGCCGACCACCCGCGCGAGCGGGTCGGCGGCGGCGTCCGCGTTGGAGTCTGCAGCCCCCACTGACGCGACAGCCGGCGATGGCGCCGTAGGTCCGGCGGCGCCGCTCTCGGTGCGTCGAACGGCGCCGCGCGCGGTGCTTTGGGCGGCGCCGCGCGCTGCGGCGAGCGCCTCCAGCGTCGCCGCCTCCTGGGCCACCTGGCCTTCCCGGGCAGCGCGGTGGGCCGGCGCGGCTGGCACCGCAGGCATTGCCGCGTCGGCCGCCGCGGCCTTGTTTTCGACGGTGGCGCGATTCGCGGGCGCCGCCGCGCGGGGTGGCGCTGCAGGTGGAGCTGCAGGTGGCGCTGTAGGTGGCGCTGCAGGCCGCTGCACAGGCGCCGCCGCGGGCGGCGGTGCCTTGCGGAGTTCGGCCGCG
>JBDTUO010000539.1:0-2335 GCA_040007675.1 Rubrivivax sp. | reverse complement strand
TGGTCGGCTTCATCGCCGGCGTCACCGCGCCGCCGGGCAAGCGCATGGGCCACGCCGGTGCACTGATCTCGGGCGGGGCCGACACGGCAGACGCCAAGCTCGCGATCATGGAGGAGTGCGGCTTCACCGTGACGCGCAACCCGTCGGAGATGGGCAAGCTGCTGAAGGCGCTGCTCTGAGCAGGGCCCCTGGCCGCGGCCCCGGCCGCGCACGTAGGATCGCGCGATGCAAGAGTTCCTGACGACGGGGTTCTGGGTCGCGGTCGGTCAGATCATCATGATCGACATCCTGCTCGGTGGCGACAACGCGGTCGTCATCGCGCTCGCCTGCCGCAAGCTGCCGGACAAGCAGCGCACCGCCGGCATACTGTGGGGCACCGCCGGCGCCATCGTGCTGCGGGTGGTGCTGATCTTCTTCGCGCTGACGCTGCTCGCGATCCCGTTCCTGAAGATCGTCGGCGCGCTGCTGCTGGTCTGGATAGGCATCAAGCTGCTGCTGCCCGAGCACGAAGACCATGCCAACGTGCAGGCGAGCGACAAGCTGTGGGCCGCGGTGAAGACGGTGATCGTCGCCGACCTCGTGATGAGCGTCGACAACGTGATCGCGATCGCCGGCGCCGCGCAGTCCTCGGGCCACGAGGGGCACCAGATGCCGCTCGTCATCTTCGGCCTGCTGGTCAGCATCCCCATCATCGTCTGGGGCAGCCAGCTGGTGATCAAGCTGATGGACCGCTTCCCGATCATCATCACGCTCGGCGGCATGCTGCTGGGCTGGATCGCCGGCACGATGGCGGTGTCGGACCCGGCGGTGATCGACCCCACGCGCTGGGGCTGGGTGCCCAAGCTGCCGCAGACCGACACCGTGAAGACCCTCGCCGGCGTGGCCGGCGCGCTGATCGTGCTGGGCTGGGGCAAGGTGGCCGCGTCGCTGGCGCGCCGCCGCGCGGTGGCGGCCGAAGGCGCCGCTGGGGCCGGGTCGCGCGACCGGGCCTGACCGGCGCGCCCGCGCGGTGATGCAGCCATGCCGACCGGCGCCGTGGACCCCCTCGCGCCGGGTCGCCGTTTTGCCGGCTGCATCGTCGAGCGCGAGATCGCGCGCGGCGCGCATGGGCGTGTGCTGGCCGGCTTCGACGAGGCGGCGGGCGCCTGGCGTGCGCTGAAGGTCGTCTCGCCGCAGTCTGCCGACGGCGCGGCCGCCGCCGACGACGCCGAGCGCCGCTTCCAGCAGGAGGCGCGCACCGCCGCGCGGCTGGCGCATCCGGACCTCGTGCGCGTGCACCGCGCCGGCCGCGAACAGGGCATCGCCTACCTCGTGATGGACCTGCTGACCGGCTGCACGGTCGAGCGCTACACCCGGCCGGCGCGCCGGCTGCCGGTGCCCGTGGTGCTGCAGCTCGGCGCGCGGGTGGCGCGGGCACTCGCCCACGCGCACGCGCACGGCGTGATCCACCGCGACCTCAAGCCCGCCAACGTCATCGTCGACTGGGCCGCCGA
The DNA here is from genome assembly GCA_040007675.1 of Rubrivivax sp. Classification (GTDB taxonomy): domain Bacteria; phylum Pseudomonadota; class Gammaproteobacteria; order Burkholderiales; family Burkholderiaceae_C; genus Rubrivivax. Next base: position 842 of record JBDTUO010000539.1, on the reverse strand, counting down.
CCGCCTCACCCTCACCGACTTCGGCGTCGCGCGCGACGAAGACGCGGCCGAGCGCACCCGCACCGGCCTCGTGCTCGGCAGCCCCTCGTACATGGCGCCGGAGCTGCTCGCGGGCGGCAACGCCGACGCCGCCACCGACGTCTACGCCCTCGGCGTGCTGCTGTACGAGCTGCTGGCCGGTGAGCGGCCGTTCGACGCGCCGGGCCTCGGCGAGCTGCTGCGGCGCGTCGCCCGCGAACCGGCGCCGGACCTGCGGCAGGCCCAGCCGGCGCTGCCGGCCGGACTCGCGGCGCTGGTGGCGCAGGCGCTGGCCAAGCAGCCCGCGCAGCGCCCGCCCGGCATGGCCGCGCTGGCGGCCGCGCTGGACACCGAACGCGCCGCGCTGGCCGGCTGACCCGCACCGCAGCGCCCCCTGCGCACCCCCCACGGATGCCGGCGGACGGAAGTCACGCGCCGTCGGCTGACACCATCGCGCACCCCGGCGCGGCGCGGTTCCGAGGCACAATCGCCCCCCACCGTTCGAACCCGAGCGTCGACCAGCCAGCGTTTCGCCGTGCCCCTCACGTATGAGCTCCATGCCGCCGTCGACCCCGGACGCGCGCGCAGCAACAACGAGGACTCGGTGGCGCTCGACGCGAGCACCTCGCTCGCCGTGCTGGCCGACGGCATGGGCGGCTACAACGCCGGCGAGGTGGCCAGCCACATGGCGACCTCCTTCGTCAGCAACGAGCTGGGCCGCTGGCTGCGCGAGGCCGGTGATGCCGGCACCGAGGCCGACGTGCGGCGCGCGATGGACATCTGCGTCGACAACGCCAACCGCGCGATCTTCAACGCCGCCAACT
>JBDTUO010000538.1:0-2338 GCA_040007675.1 Rubrivivax sp. | reverse complement strand
GCGGCCATCGGGGTCCCCGGTCGGCTGCCCGTGCATCGCTTGCGTCGTTCGCGCCTCAGCGCGAGCCGAGCCAACCCAGCAGCGCGTCGCGCACCGGTGTCAGGCCGCGGTAGTCGAGCACCGCCGGGCTCATCGAGCCGATCGCGGCGTGCAGGCGCGCGGCCCGCGCCGGCGTGTCGATCGCGGCGGCGAGCGGCTGCACGTCGACGCGGATCGTGAACGCCAGCGCGTCGGCGCCGGCCAGCGGCAGGAAGGTCTGGCGCTCGGTGCGCCACCAGGCCGCGGACGGGAATTCGGTGGCGGCACCGTCGGGCCAGCGGGTCGGGTCGGCGTGCGCAGGGTGCGCGTGCAGCCGCGCGTGGCCGGTCACGTTCCACACGAAGCGCTCCCAACGTGCCGGACCCCGCGCGAGCTGCAGCAGGCCGGGACCCGCCTGCACGACGAGCGCGCGGTCGGCCACCGGCGCGTGCAGCGCGGCGAAGTCGAGATCGAGCTTGGCCTGCGGCGCCCAGTGCGAGGGCAAGCTCACCGCGAACCAGGCGGTCCGACCCGCGGCGTCGAGCAGCGCCAGGTCTTCGTCGAAGGCGAGCGCGAGCAGCCCGGCGCGGCGCCAGTCCGGCGGCAACCCTTGCAGGCAGCGCGCCACCTCGTCGCCGAGGCCGAAGCGGCCGGCCGCCGTCTGCGTGACCCGGCCGTCGCGCGTGACCCTGGCGCCGAGCCGAAGCGCGTCGGCGCGTTCGCGGTCCCAGCGCCAGGCGGCAGGGTGCTCGACGGCCGCGTGCGCGCACAACGCGTCGAGCGCCGGTGTGTCGTCGAAGCCCTCGCGCCGCACCAGGGCCTGCGGCCAGAACGCGCTCAGCACGGCCAGCTTTTCCCGCAGGTGGCGCGATCCGGGGCCGGCGGCCGGCGTCAGCTGCGCGGCCCCGCCGGGCAGGCGGCGCAGCCCGGGCTGCATGCGGAACGGCGCCGTCACCGCGGCGTCGAAATCGAAGCTGCTCATCGGCGTTGCAGCACGGGCACCATGCGCCACGCGCGCCGGTCGTTGTCGAACGGCACGGCGGGCGTCGCCGGCGCCACGGCGCCGCGCCACTCGACGATGTCGAACACACCGCTCGCGCGCACCAGCGCGTCGAACTCGGTCGCACTGCAGCGGCGCTGGCGCGATCGGTCGACCCGTTCACCGCTGCCATCGGCGTGCGACCACTTCAGCGAGACCGTCACCTGCTCGACCTGGGTGATCGGATCGAAGGGGTCGCCGACCGCGCCCCAGGCCGTCTCGACGTGCAGGCCGTCGGCCTCCGCGGTCCAGCGTGCACGGGTCGACGTGCCGACGTTGAAGACGTCGCGCGGGTGCGCCATCTCGAGCACGTAGACGCCGCCGGCTTCGAGGTGATCGGCGACGCAACGCAGGTGGGCCAGCACGGCGTCGACGTCCAGCAGGTAGCTGGCCGAATCCATTGCGAGCCACGCGAGGTCGACCCGGTGCGCCAGCGTGAATACAACCATGTCGGCGCAGTGCACCTCGAGTGCGACGCCGTCGGCGGCGGCGCGGTCACGCGCGTAGGTGCACATCGCGGGTGAGGCATCGAGCGCGATCGCGGTGGCGCCACGGCGTGCGAACTCGCGCGCGTGGCGCGCCGGGCCGGCAGCGAGTTCCAGCACCGAGCGGGGTGCGGCGCCGCGGTGCTGCGCGGTGATCGATGCCAGCGCGTCGCACTCGGCGCCGATGTCGCGGAACCCGAAGGCGACGTCGACGCAGCGCGCCTGACGGTAGATCTCGTCGTGGTGGGCGTCCATGGGTCGCAGAATGACACAAGGGCACCGAAGTGCCCCTGCTGGCGGCCCGCGCCCGGCGTCAGACGCGCTTCTTGTACTCGTGCGTGCGGGTGTCGATCTCGACCTTGTCGCCGTTCTCGACGAACAGCGGCACGCTGATCTCGAAGCCGGTGCCGACCAGCTTGGCCGGCTTCAGGACCTTGCCCGAGGTGTCACCCTTGACGGCCGGCTCGGTCTCGACCTCGCGCGCCACCGTGGTCGGCAGCTCGACCGAAATCGCCTTGCCGTCGTAGAACACGACCTCGACGCCCATGTTGTCTTCCAAGTACTGGATCGCGTCGCCCATGTTCTCGGCTTCGACCTCGAACTGGTTGTAGTCGGCGTCCATGAAGGCATACATCGGGTCGGCGAAGTAGGAGTAGGTGCACTCCTTCTTGTCGAGGATGACCTGGTCCATCTTGTCGTCAGCCTTGAAGACGACTTCGGTGCCTGAGTTGCCGACCAGGCTCTTCAGCTTCATGCGCACGGTGGCGGAGTTGCGGCCGCCGCGGCTGTATTCGGT
>JBDTUO010000537.1:0-2351 GCA_040007675.1 Rubrivivax sp. | reverse complement strand
TGGGCGCCCGCGTGCACCACCCGCCGCCGGCGCTGTGCACCGACAACGGTGCGATGATCGCGCTCGCTGCGGCCTTGCGCTGGCAGCACGGTCTGGACGCCCCCGGCGACACTGCGGCGTCGCCCCTGGCCTTCGACGTGCGACCGCGCTGGCCGCTGACCGAGGTGTCGACCGCATGAACTGTGCGGCTGAACCGTCCGGCCCGCTGGCTCCGTTGCGAGCCCGCTGCCTTCGTCGCCTTTCCTTCGCAAGAGCCGCTCCCTGATGCCCCCCTCATCCTCGTTCGCGCCGCTGCCAGCTGCCGGGCTGCCGGTCGACGCGCTGCGCCAGGCGGCCCTGGTCCTGCCGGCCTCGCGCATCCGGGAGGTCGCCAACGCCGGCATCGGGCGCGCTGACGTGCTGGCGTTCTGGTTCGGCGAGAGCGACGAGTCGACGCCGGCCGCGGTGCGCGACGCGGCGCAAGCTTCGCTGCAACGCGGAGAGACCTTCTATTCGCACAATCTCGGCCTGCCCGAGCTGCGGTCCGCGATCGCCGCCGACATCGCGACCCGCCACCCGGCAGTCGGCGAGGACCGCATCGCGGTCACCTCATCCGGGGTCAGCGCGCTGATGCTGGCGGCGCAGTTGCTGGTCGGGCCCGGTGACGAGGTCGTCGCCGTGGTGCCGGTGTGGCCCAACCTGACGGCACAGCCGGCGATCCTCGGTGCCCATGTGGTGCGGGTGCCGCTGCGCCCGGCAGAGGACGGCGCCTGGCGGCTGGACCTGGACGGGTTATGCGCCGCAGTGACGCCTCGCACGCGTGTGCTGCTGGTCAACGCACCGAACAATCCCACCGGTTGGGCCTTGAGCGCCGACGAGCAGCGCGCCCTGCTGGCCCACTGCCGTCGCACCGGGACCTGGATCGTCGCCGACGAGGTCTACGAGCGCCTGTGGTACGGCGCGGGCAGCGCCGCGCCGAGCTTTCTCGACCACGCGACCGCCGAGGACCGCCTGATCGTCGTGCACAGCTTCTCCAAGAGCTATCTGATGACGGGCTGGCGGCTCGGTTGGCTGGTGCTGCCGGCGGCCTGCACCGACACCGCCGGCAAGCTGCTCGAGTACAACAGCTCGTGCGCGCCGGTGTTCGTGCAGCGGGGGGCGCTGGCCGCGTTGGCGCTGGGTGATGCCTTCGTGGCCGACCTCGTCGCGCGCAGCCGCGCCGGCCGCGACCGACTCCTGGCAGGGCTGCGGCGCCTGCCCGGTGTGCACGCGGCCGTGCCCGATGGTGGCCTGTACGTGTTTTTCAAGGTGCAGGGCCAGCAAGACTCGGTCGGCTTCGCCAAGCGTCTGGTGCGCGAGCACGGCCTCGGGCTGGCCCCCGGGGCCGCGTTCGGGTCGGAAGGCGAGGGCTGGCTGCGCTGGTGCTTCGCGACCGGCGATCTGGGGCGCCTGGACGCCGGGCTGGAGCGACTGGCGGCTGCCCTTCGCGCCTGAGCCTATAATTGCCGATTGCCTTGGCCCGTCGGGTCGCGGCGATGCACGGCGCCGGTCGGTTTCACTGGCGCTCGCGAGTCCACCCCAAGGAAGCCGTCAAGCCGATGCGGGCCCTCCCGCACCGTCATGGCGTGTTTCCGGAACCCCAGGAAATCCCATGACCATCGCCCAGGCCACCAAGGCCGACATCATCAAGGACCACGCCCGTGGCACCGCCGACACCGGCAGCCCCGAGGTTCAGGTCGCGCTGCTGACCGCGCGCATCAACCAGCTCACCCCGCACTTCAAGGAGCACGCGAAGGACCACCACGGTCGGCGCGGGCTGCTGAAGATGGTCAACCAGCGCAAGCGCCTGCTGGCCTACCTGAAAAGCACCGACGCCGAGCGTTACACCACGCTGATCGGCAAGCTCGGCCTGCGCAAGTGATCGTTGCCGGTCTGGAGCCAGAGGGTTCCGGGCCGGTGTTCTGCTGGAGTCCGCTTCCGATCGAGCACCTGCTGTGTCATTCCATCGCGGCGCCAGAGGCGCCGCGCCGCGACGGAATGGCATGGTTGTCTCGGCCCCCGAGAGCACCGGACTCCGACGCCCGGCGGCGTGTGTCGCCGACCATCGAGGAGACATCCGAATGAGCATGTTCCACAAGGTCAGCAAGACCTTCACCTGGGGCAACCACACCGTCACGCTCGAGACCGGCGAGATCGCGCGCCAGTCCAGCGGCGCCGTGGTCGTCAACATCGACGACACCGTGGTGCTTGCCACCGTCGTTGCCAAGACCGAGGCCAAGCCGGGGCAGGACTTCTTCCCCCTGACCGTCGACTACACCGAGAAGACCTACGCCGCCGGCAAGATCCCGGGCAGCTTCTTCAAGCGCGAAGGC
>JBDTUO010000536.1:0-2357 GCA_040007675.1 Rubrivivax sp. | reverse complement strand
AGCGAACCGCCGATCGAACCAACCGCTGCCTGAATCAGACCCATGATGCGTTCCTTTTGGGAGTGTGTGGCCGGGGTGGGCGGCGCCCGCGGGTGCAGGCCGGCAAAAAGCATACCCCAGCGCGGGCCCCGGCAGACGGCCGCCGCCTCGAATCAAGGGGGGACCGAAATGCCGGCATCCTCATCCGTGGCGTCGCGAGACGTCATCGAGTGCGCGTCTTGCTTGCCGGCTGATGACTTGCACGACAGGCTCCCGATGGCATGAGCCCGGTGGTTGGGCGCTCCGACCCGCAGCCCAGCATCGGCTGATGATCGTTCATATATCAGGCGGTCGATCCGAGCAGCCCCGTCGTATCGCGCAGCCGACTCGCGAGATGCAGCGCAATTCCACGCAACGCGGCCGCATGCAGCGCCGGATCGGTGCCGGCAAGCGCATCGAATTGCTCGCGGCTGAGCTTGATCAGTTCGCTGTCGACTTCAGCGACCGCATCTGCGCTGCGCGGTCGGCCGTCGAGCAGGGCCATCTCGCCAAAAATGACGCCGGGCCCGAAACTCAGCAATCGCAGTGGGCCGGCACCCCGGCGTTCGATGCGCAGAGCCATACGCCCGTGGCGCACGGCGTAGAGCGCGTCGCCGGAGTCACCGCGTCGAAAGAGCGTGTGGCCGGCCGGCAACGCGACCGCTACGAAACTTTCCAGCAGCCGCGCGGCCTGCACGTCGTCGACGCCCTGCAGCGCAAAGGGGACCGACGAGGGGTCGGACGCAGTTTCGATGCCCGCGAGCAGGTCGGCCTCGGCGCGCTCGAGCGCCTCGTCGATGTCGCCGACGATGTCAAGGAGCGGGTCGCCGACCGCAGGGACCCAGAGCTCGAATGTCCGCCTCCTGGCATCGCCGCCCGCGCCGAACCCGGCCAGCACGAGCCGAACCCCTCGTGTGCGCAGGCGCTGTGCCGCCTGCACCAGCGACCTCGCCGCGGTGATGTCGATGCCGTCGACGCGCTGCGCGTCGAGCAGCAGCCAACGCAGTGTGCCTCCCTGCGTGTCCAGCGCCTCGCCCAGTTCGTCGGTGGTGCCAAAGTACAGCCAGTGGCCCAACTCGACCACCCGGATCGCTGCGCCGAGTTCGTCGAGCCGTCGCGTGTCGCCGGCGGTTCGCACACGCCGCGAACGCCTTGTTCCTGCGTCCGAAACCGACAGCACGACGCTGCGCCGCAGTTCGACCGCAAGCAGGCACGCCGCCGCCAGTGCGCCGACGAATAGCGCGGCCGCCAGGCCCTGAAGCAAGCCGACGCAGACGACCAATGCGCCTACGAGGAGCGGTCCCCAGGCGTCGAAACGCGCGCCGCTGCCGCGCAATGCCCGCCGAAGCAGCAGTGGCGTCGTGGGGTCGAAGAGGCTGCATGCAGCGACGAAAACAGCGCCGGCCACCGCCGCCATCGGCAGCATCGTCAGCAGGCCATGGCCGCCGATGAAGATCGCCGCCAGCAACGCGAGATAGACCCCGACCGACAACGCCGGAGAACCGGGCGCCGCGCGCAGCGGCACCGTCGGCGGTCCGAAGGCCGCCAGCGGAAGTCCGCCCACGAAGGCCGCTGCCATATTGCCCAGGCCCTGCGTGCGCAGTTGCAGGTTGCCGTCCAGCGGTGGATCGATCGCCGCCGCCATGCGCGCACAGACCAGTAGCGAGAACAGCGAGTTGAGCACCGCCAGTACCAGCGCCGACTGGCCGATGGCCGCCCAGTAGCTGATGCCCAGCGTCGGCGCACCCAGCAGCCCCTGCAAGTCGGGCAGCGGCGGCAACGCCACCGGTCCCAGCGGCAGCGTCGGCCCCAGCGCACCTGCTCCTGCGGCCGCCGCCAGCGCGTAATGCACGGCCGCGCCGGTTAGCAGCGCGACAAATGCCGCAGGGGCCCGCGGCAGCCAGCGCGCCGTGGCCAGCCCGGCCAGGGTGGACGCAACCGCGACGACCGTGGCGCCGGGCAGCCAGCCGGCGCCCCAGCTTGTAATCTGGGCCAGCCGGCCCGGGAAGGCGTGGCCCAGCGCTGCGGGCAACATGCTGACGACCAGCGACAGCGCCACCGTGTTGGAAAAACCCGCAAGCACCGGGAACGGAACGAACTTCAGCGCCACGCCGATGCGCAGGCGCGCGAACAGCATCTGCAGCAGCCCCGTCGCCAGCACTACCGCGAACACCGCGAACAGCGTCGCTTCCAGGCTGCCGCGCGCGCCCGGTTGCGTCTGCAGTTCCCGCACCAGCGCGGCGACCACCAGCGTGCCCGACGCAGTGGGTCCGGACAGCATCAGAGGTCGCTGGCCGATGGCCAGCGCTGCGAGCGCGCCGACCATCAGTGAAGCCAGC
>JBDTUO010000535.1:0-2359 GCA_040007675.1 Rubrivivax sp. | reverse complement strand
TACCAGGGCCGCTGGTTCGACCCGCAGTGCCTGATGCTGCGCGAGACCGCGCAGCGCTGGATCGCGCGCGCGGTGACGGGCGAGGTCTGGCTCGAGCTGCGGCGCGGCAACGACTGGTCGCTGCTCGACACCCAGAGCCCGAACCTGACCTACCACCCGGACCGGCTGACGATGGAGAAGGGCGCCGGCGCGTTCAGCCCGGCCGACCGCATCGGCCAGCTGACGATGCGCAACCTCGACATCGAGGACACGCGCGGCAAGCTCGGTATCTACACCCGCACCGGGCTGCTGGGCCACGCGAGCGACGGCTCGATCCCGCTGTTGTCGGCGGCGGCGATGGGGGTGGAGGAGGAGGACCACGCCGAGCGCTGAGGCGCTGCGACTGACAACGAGCCACGCGGGTGCGATGGCCGGCCGCCACGCGAGGACCGCCTCGCTGCCGCTGCGGCGCAGCGTTTGAGTCGCCTTCCCTGCGCCGGGTCAATCGGTGTGCGGACAACGATGCAGCCGGCCGGTCAGGGCGGGCCGACGCGGCACGCGCGTCAGAGGAATTCCTCGCAGAAGTAGCAGTAGTTGTCCGCGTTCATCACCGCCTTGTCGGGCCAACTCGCCGCCATGTAGCGACACAGGTCCGGGCCATAGCTCAATGTAAACGCGCCGTCGTTGTCCTGCCGCGGCACATTGCCAGCCATCTTGCCCGAGGTGAAGTCGGACTTGCCTTTGGCGGTGAAGAGCCTGCCGGTACCGACTTCCTTGAACTTGACGTCACGCGTCTCGCAGACGATGTGCGTCATCTCGTGGACGATGGTGCCGGCGTAGGTGTTCTTGCCGTTGGCCGCCTGCACCGTGCCGCGCACGACGACGCCATTGCCCAGCTTGATGTGCATGTCGTCGCCGGTCGGGCACGCCAGGTTTCGCTTGCTGCGTCGCGTCGCCATACCGCAATAGTCCTCGCCCTTGGCCGACAGCGCAGGCGCGAAGCCGTTGTAGTCGTCGCGAATGCTCCCCGCGTCGCTGGGCAGCGGCCCGCGGTAGTAGAGCACCAGTTTCTGCGTCTTCAATGCTTCCAGCAGGCTGGAGAAGTGCCCCTTCACCTTCTCGGGGCGGCCGTCTGCCACTGACCCGAACCAGGCCTCGTACCGCTTCACACTGTTACCTATGCCGCCGATGGCCTGGTTGACTTCGCGGTGGCCGGCTTCCAGCATCTTGTGCACCTGCGGGTAGGCCTCTTCACAGTTGCGGCGCACCTGGTCCGAAGCGAAGTTGAACGACGGCGCGTACTGGATGCCGAAAGGGCTGGCCGTCAACAACTCGAAGCGCCGGTGCGCGTCGTAATAGTCGGTGAGGCGCTTGGCGAGCTCGGCAGTCGACTCCTTGGTGATCTTCTTGGCGAACGTCTTGTAGCCATCGGAGCCCGGCGTCAGCATCCCGAAGCACTGCGCCCCCAGCAGCACTGCGCGCACCTGGGTCCGCGCGTCCCGCTCGTCCTTGCTGTGGAAGGCACCGCCGAGCTTGATCGACTTGCCCACCGCACCTTTGCCACGGCCAGTGGCCCAATCGCTCAGCAGCTGCTCGATGCGCTGCCCCTTGGCACCCGGAACCAGTTTGATGACCTCGTCGATCGCCCCCTGCGTTCGTGCGTCATCGGACTTCGGCATCGGGGACTCCTGTGGTTGCGCCAGCCGCGCAGTCTAGGGCCTGTTCACGCTACGGGAAGGGACCGCGTTGTGACCAGAAAGACCGCAGGCAAGGCGCAAACCGTAGCCGGGTTGTCACCCGGCGAGGATTTGCAACGCCCGCATGCGGCCTTTCTGGCCACAACCCGGAGGGAAGGCCTGCCCGGACGGGCCACTCGTCGTTGCATCGCTTGCCCGCACGTCAGTGCGGGCTGCGCGCTGTGCCTAGATTGGCCCGTCCGGGCAGGCCTTCGCGGCCCTTCGCGTAGCGTGAACACGCCCTAGGCGCAACCGCCTCGGCCTGGCGGCCCGCCGATAGCGCTGCTGCCGGTGCCGGCGATCGGCAGCACGGCCCGCACCTGCCGCTGCCGACCGACGCCGAGACAACCGCGGCATCGTCGACGTCGCATTGAGGCGTGGTCGCCGAGGCCGGCGGCGAGGTCGCGCTGGCGGACGCCGGCGAGGTGGTGCGCGCCGACCTCCTGGCGAGGCTGGCCGACGCCCGGGTGGGGCTCGACTGCAAGCTCGAGCACAGGCCCGACGAAGTGCAGGCCGATCGCGCGCAACTTGCACGTTACCGGCGCGCGACGCCGACGCTGGTCGGCGACGAGCCGGTGCGCGCGGCCTTCATCGCCGCGTCGCGCGCGGGGGTCGAGCTGAACGGGGGCGCTCAGTGGCATGGG
>JBDTUO010000534.1:0-2369 GCA_040007675.1 Rubrivivax sp. | reverse complement strand
GTGCAACGCTACTACGAGCTGATCGACCTGCTGGTCTATCCGCGGCTGCCGATCCGGCTGACCGAACTGGTCACGCCGCTCAAGCCGCTGGAGGCGATGGCGCAGGGCCGCGTGCTGCTGGCGAGCGACGTCGGCGGCCACCGCGAGCTGATCCGGCACGGCGACACCGGCTACCTCTGCCCGGCCGGGGACGCGGCCGCGCTGGCCGCCGGCATCGAGCAGGCCCTGGCGCAGCGGGCTGACTGGCCGGCGCTGCGCGAGCGAGCACGCCGTTTCGTCGAGCGGGAGCGCACCTGGACCGCCAGCGTCGCGCGCTATGCCGCCGTCTACCAACGTGCGCTGCAGGCCCGCAGCCAGTGGGTCCCGGTCAACGGGTAGCAGCGATGTGCGGAATCCACGGACTCATCCACTTCGACGGCCGCCCGGTCGAGCCGGCGCTGCTGTCGGCGATGGGCGACCTGACGCGCCACCGCGGCCCCGACGACGAAGGCATGCACATCGACGGCGTCTGCGGCATCGCGATGCGCCGGCTGTCGATCATCGACCTCGAGGGCGGCCACCAGCCACTGAGCAACGCTGACGGCACGCTCTGGCTGGTGTGCAACGGCGAGATCTACAACTACCGGGAGTTGCGCGCCGAGTTGCAGGCAAATGGCGTGCAGTTCAAGACCGGCTCCGACAGCGAGGTGCTGCTGCACCTGTACGCGGCCGAGGGCGATGACTTCGTGCACCGCCTTAACGGCATGTTCGACTTCGCGCTCTGGGACGCGCGCCGGCGCCGCCTGCTGATCGGGCGCGACCGGCTCGGCGTCAAGCCGCTGTACGTGCTGCAGGACGGGGCCCGGCTGGCCTTCGCCACCGAGGCCAAGGCCTTGCTCGGCCTGCCCGGTGTGCGCACCGAACTGAATCGCGAGGCGTTGGCCGACTACCTGCACCTCGGCTACGTGGCTGCGCCGCACTGCCTGTTCAAGCGCCTGCGCAAGCTGCCGCCGGCCACGCTGCTGGCGGTGGAGGGCGGTCAGGTGCGCGAATGGCGCTACTGGCGCGTCAGCGATGCCGTGGACACGGCCGCCAGTGAGGCCGACTGGGTCGAGCGCGTGCGCGCGCAGATGGAAACCTCGGTGCAGATGCAGATGGTGAGCGACGTGCCGATCGGCGCCTTTCTGTCGGGCGGCGTCGATTCGAGCGCGGTCGTCGGCTACATGGCTCGCCATTCGTCGCAGCCGATCCGGACCTACGCGATCGGTTTCGAGGGCGGGGCGGCCGAGCAGCTCTACAACGAGCTGCCCTATGCGCGCCGTGTGGCCGAGCTGTTCGGCACCCGCCACCGCGAGATCGTCGTCAAGCCGGACGTGGTGGGCCTGCTGCCGCGCCTGCTGTGGCACATGGACGAACCGATTGCCGACACGGCCTTCATCACCACCTACCTGGTGTCGGAGTTCGCGCGCCAGGACGTCAAGGTGATCCTGTCCGGCGTCGGCGGCGACGAGCTGTTCGGCGGCTATCGGCGCTACCTCGGCGGCCACTACGCACAACGGTTCCAGGCCCTTCCGGGTTGGGCGCGACGCGCCGCCTCGGCGGCAGCGCAGCGCCTGCCCGCGGATCGCCATTCGAAGCTGCTCAACGTGGCGCGCCTGGCCAAGGGTTTCATCGCCAGTGCCGAGATGCAGGCTGACGAGCGCTACCGAAGCTACCTGCAGGTGATGGCGCGCGAGACGGTCGCCACGCTGCTGCTCGACGAGGCGCCTGCCGGCCCTGATCGCCTGGCCGCGGCCTTCGAGGGTGCCGGCCGCGGCGACGAACTGAACCGCCTGCTGGCGGTCGACGCCGAGACCCAGTTGCCCGACGACCTGCTGCTGTTGACCGACAAGATGAGCATGGCCGTGTCGCTCGAGTGCCGCGTGCCGCTGCTCGACCACCAGCTCGTCGAGCTGGCGGCGGCGATGCCGGCGTCGATCAAGGTGCGCGACGGACGGCTCAAGCACGTGATGAAGGCGGCGCTGTCGCCCATGCTGCCGGACGACATCCTGAACCGCAAGAAGCGCGGCTTCGGCGCGCCGATGGGCGCCTGGCTGAAGGGCGAGCTGGCGCCGGTGCTGCGCGCGCTGCTGGCCCCCGAGGTCGTGCGCCGGCGGGGGCTGTTCGACGCTGGCGCGGTGGCCGCGCTGATGGCCGACCACGAGTCCAGCCGCAGCGACGGCACCGACGCGCTGCTGTCGCTGATGAACCTCGAGATCTGGAGCCGCGTCTACCTCGACGGGCGCGATCCGGCCGAGGTGGCGGACGAACTCAAGCATCCGCTGGCGGTGGCGGCATGAACATCCTCTACCTCTGCCACCGCTTCCCCTACCCGCCCAAGCGGGGCGGCA
>JBDTUO010000533.1:0-2371 GCA_040007675.1 Rubrivivax sp. | reverse complement strand
GCTGATCCTCGCGATCCCGGCGACCATCGTCTCCTCACGCATGTTGTCGATCTCGTCGCTGTCCGGTCGCATGGCGCACGGGCCGTTCTGGGTGCGCCAGGTCGTGCGGTGGGCGCTGATCGTGCTGCGCAGCGTGCCCGAGCTGGTGTGGGCGCTGGTGTTCGTGCGCGTCGTCGGCCTCGGCCCGACCGCCGGTGTGCTGGCGATCGCGCTGACCTACGGCGGCATGCTCGGCAAGGTCTACGGCGAGATCCTCGACAGCGGCGAGTCGCATGCAACCGAGACCCTGCTGCGCAACGGCAGTTCGCGTCTGCAGGCGCTGCTGTTCGGGCTGCTGCCGCAGAACGCCGCCGAGCTGACGAGCTACACCGTGTACCGCTGGGAGTGTGCGATCCGCAGCTCGGTCGTGCTGGGTTTCGTCGGCGCCGGCGGCCTCGGGCAACTGCTCGACGGGTCGATGAAGATGTTCGCCGGCGGCGAGGTGCTGACGATGCTGGCCGTGTTCGTCCTGCTGGTCGCCCTGGCCGACCGCATCAGCGCCGGCCTGCGCCGCAGCCTGGGCTGATCGCCATGCCGCGCCTGCCGCCGGCGGCCAATCCGCCCTACCGCCTGCCGGGCCCGCTGTTCGATGCGCGCTGCGCGGCGTGCTGGTTCGCGCTCGCGGTGCTGGTGCTCATCGGTGTCAGCTTCTGGTCGCTGGACCTGCAGTGGTCGCAGTTCCTGTCGCTCGACGCGCTGCGCAGCATGGGTCGCTTTCTCGGCGAGTTTTTCCCGCCCGACACGTCCGCGCCGTTCCTGGCCCAGGTGATGCGCGCCGCGTGGGAGACGCTGGCGATGTCGGCGCTCGGCACGCTGCTCGCGGCAGCGGCCGGCCTGTGGCTGGCGCTGCCGGCAGCGCGCACCCACGCCGGCGACCCGGCGTGGCTGAAGGCGCCGACGCGGCTGCTGCTGAACGCGCTGCGCGCGGTGCCCGAGCTGGTGTGGGCCGCGCTGCTGCTGATGGCAGCCGGCCTCGGCCCGTTCGCCGGCACGCTGGCGCTGGCGGTGCACACGACGGGCGTGCTCGGCCGCCTGTTCGCCGAGGCGATCGAGAACGCGCCGCCCGGCCCCGCTGCCGCGCTGCGCGCGCAAGGGGTCGACAGCGTGCGGGTGCTGCTGTACGCGACGCTGCCGCAGCTGCTGCCGCAGCTGCTCAGCTACACGCTGTACCGGTGGGAAAACAACATCCGTGCCGCCGCCGTGCTGGGGGTCGTCGGCGCAGGGGGTCTGGGGCAGATGCTGGCGTTCCACATGGGGCTGTTCCAGATGGGCCGCACGGCCACGCTGCTCGCCGCGATGCTGGTGCTGGTCGCGCTGGTGGACGGGCTGAGCTACTTCGCGCGCCGGCTGGCGACTCGCTGATCGCCCCCAGCGCCGGCAGCGCCGCACCGGCGCTACAGCACGACCTTGACCATCGGGTGCGCGCTCAGAGCGCGGTACAGCGCGTCGAGCTGCTCGCGGCTGGTCGCCGTGACGACGAGCGTCAGGCCCAGGTAGTTGCCGCCCTTGCTCGGCCGGTGTTCGACCGTCGCCGGGTCGAAGTCGGGGTCGAAGGACCGCGCGATGGCCACCATCGCGTCGACGAAGCCGTCCACCTGGGCGCCCATCACCTTGATCGGAAACGCGCTCGGGTACTCGATCAGGCTGCGCTCGGGCGGCACCTCGGGCAGCTCGGCGGGGCCGCGTGGCGGGGTCGGATCGTCGGCGGGCATCGGCACCGCTCGCTCAGATCGACTGCCGGCGCTTGGCGCGCTGATAAGCCTCGTGCAAGCGGGCGTAGACCGGGCCGGGCTTGCCGCGCAGGGCGCCGTGGCCCACGCCTTCGCCGTCGATCTTCGTCACCGGCAGCACCTCCTTGGTGGCCGAACTGAGCAGCACCTCGTCGGCGGCGAGCACGTCGGCCTCGGGGATCGGGCGCAGGTTGTAGGCGATGCCTTCCTCCTCGCACAGCTCGCGCAGCAACTCGACGCGGATGCCTTCGAGCACGTGCTCGCTCTTCGGCGGGCCGAGCAGCGCGCCCTCGTGCACGACCCAGACGTTGCTGGCCGACGCCTCGGTCAGGAAGCCGTCGCGGAACATGATGGTCTCGGTCGCGCCGTGGTCGGCCGAGATCTGGCGCGCGAGCACATTGCCGAGCAGGCTGATGCTCTTGATGTCGCCGCGCTCCCAGCGGAAGTCCCGCGCCGTCACGCACGCCACGCCCTGGTGGCGCTGCTCGGCGGTGGGCGGCTTCATCGGGCTGGCCATCATGAACACCGTCGGCTCGATGTCCGGCGGCATGACGTGGTCGCGCAGCGCGACGCCGCGCGTGACCTGGATGTAGACCAGCTGG
>JBDTUO010000532.1:0-2376 GCA_040007675.1 Rubrivivax sp. | reverse complement strand
AAGGCGCGCGAATGGATCGACACGGCCGGTGCGACGCTGATCTTCGGCGGCACCAACTCCGGCACCGCGCTGGCGATGGCCAAGATCGCACAGGAAAAGAAGCGCATCTTCGTCACCAATGGGGCAGCCGCTTCGGACCTGACCAACAGTCAATGCAGTCCCTATACCGTGCACTATGCCTACGACACCGTTGCACTGGCCAAGAGCACCGGTGCTGCGGTGGTCGACACCGGCGGCAAGTCCTGGTTCTTTCTGACCGCGGACTACGCCTTCGGTCACGCGCTGGAAGCTGACACGAGCAAGGTTGTCAAGTCCAAGGGCGGCACGGTAGTCGGCGCGGTGCGCGCGCCATTGAACGCGTCGGATTTCTCGTCGTTCCTGCTGCAGGCACAGAACTCGAAGGCCCAGGTGCTGGGACTGGCCAATGCCGGCGGGGACTTCGTCAACTCGCTCAAGGCCGCCAAGGAATTCGGCATCGACAAGACGATGAAGATCGCCGGGCTGCTGGTGTTCCTGACCGACATCAAGAGCCTGGGCCTGCCCGCCACGCAGGGCCTGCTGCACACCACGAGTTGGTACTGGGACATGGACGACGCATCGCGCAAGTGGGCCGCGCGTTACGAAGCCAAGACGAAGAACAAGCCGACCGACATCCAGGCGGCGGACTATTCGTTCACCCTGAACTACCTGAAGGCCATCGAAGCCGTCAAGAGCACCGACGCCGACAAGGTCATGGCGCACTTGAAAAGCACGCCGATCAACGACTTCTACGCCAAGGGCGTGATCCGCCCCGACGGCCGCATGGTGCACGACATGCTGCTGGCCGAAGCCAAGAAGCCGTCCGAGTCCAAGGGCCCCTGGGATCTGCTCAAGATCATCAAGAAGGTCCCCGGCGAGGACGTCTACACCACCAAGGCCGAGAGCACCTGCGCCCTGTGGAAGTGAGCCGCTGACGTCTCTGTCCTGATGCCGCCTGCCCGTTCCGGAACGCGCGGGCGGGCGGCGCAGGACTGCGCCGGCGACGCCCGGCGCTCTGCCATCGACCTGATCGAGTCGCGATGACCCTGTCTGTGCCAGCCTTGTTGAGTCAGCTCCTGCTGGGCCTGGTGAATGGTTCGTTCTATGCCATCCTGAGTCTGGGGCTGGCGGTCATCTTCGGCTTGCTGAACGTCATCAACTTCGCGCATGGCGCGCTGTTCATGATGGGTGCCATCGTGACCTGGATGGCGATGAGCTACCTGAACCTCAACTACTGGGTCATGCTGGTGGTGGCGCCGCTGGTGGTCGGCCTGTTCGGTATCGTGATCGAGCGGCTGTTGTTGCGCTGGATCTACAAGCTCGATCATCTGTACGGCCTGCTGCTGACGCTGGGCCTGACGCTGCTGATCGAGGGCGCGTTTCGATCCGCGTTCGGCGTCTCGGGCCTGACCTACAACGTGCCCGATGTATTGGCCGGCGGCACCAATCTGGGCTTCATGTTCCTGCCCAACTACCGGGCCTGGGTGGTGGTGGCTTCGCTGACCGTCTGCTTTGCCACGTGGTACGGCATCGAACGGACGAGGCTGGGCGCCTACCTGCGGGCAGGGACCGAAAATCCTCGCCTGGTCCAGGCCTTTGGCATCAACGTGCCGCTGATGGTGACGCTGACCTATGGTTTTGGCGTGGCACTGGCGGCCTTTGCCGGCGTGCTGGCCGCACCCATCCTGCAGGTCACGCCACTGATGGGGCAACACCTCATCATCATCGTCTTTGCCGTGGTGGTGATCGGCGGCATGGGTTCGATCATGGGCGCCATCCTGACCGGCCTCGGCCTCGGTGTCATCGAAGGCTTCACGAAGGTGTTCTACCCCGAGGCCTCGTCGACCGTCGTGTTCGTCATCATGGTGATCGTGTTGCTGATCCGGCCGGCGGGCCTGTTCGGTGGCGAGAAGTGAGAGACGCGATGAAAAAAGTCGCCTCCGTCGCCTACGCCGGCGTGCTGCTGCTGCTGATCGCCGCACCCTTCATCGGGCTGTATCCGATTTTCGTCATGACGGTGCTGTGCTTCGCGCTCTTTGCGTGTGCCTTCAACCTGCTGTTGGGCTACACCGGCCTGCTGTCCTTCGGCCATGCGGCCTTCCTGGGCGGGTCGGCATACGTCACCGGCCACCTGCTCAAGGTCTGGCATCTCACGCCGGAGATCGGCCTCCTGGCGGGTATTCTGGTGGGGGCCTTGCTGGGCCTGGTGTTCGGCTGGCTCGCCATCCGTCGCCAGGGCATCTATTTCGCGATGATCACGCTGGCCCTGGCGCAGATGATGTACTTCATTGCGCTGCAGGCACCGTTCACCCACGGCGAAGATGGGCTGCAGGCGGTGCCGCGCGGCAAGCTGTTCGG
>JBDTUO010000531.1:0-2386 GCA_040007675.1 Rubrivivax sp. | reverse complement strand
TCTCCCTGCGGCCGTTCGCATTCAGGCGGTCACGGTGATCAGTTCCGGGTGGTCGGCATGATCGAGCAGGATCGTCCGCACCCAAGCTTGCCAGGCCGCGGCAAAGGCCTGGCGCGTCGCGTCATCCGATGGCGGCGTCAGGGCGTCGCGCATCAGGTCTGCCAGCCCGGCCGGCCTCGGAACGGCCTGCGGCCGGTGCGCGACCTCGACCGACCGACCGGTGTCCAGCCGTGTGAAACGGATCTCGCCCGTCATGGGCACCCCGAAGCGAAGCAGCCCCTGGCGCCCGAACCGGCCTCCAAGCCCCTTGAAGCCGCCTTCGTTCGCAGCACCGGTGATCAGACCGGCGACGCTGGCGATCACGCCTGCCACCCCCTCGTCGACGCCCTGCCGCAGTTCCACCCGAATGCCACCCCGTTGCGGCGCGCCATCGGGATACAGGCGCGCCAGTGCCGTGCGTGTCATCAGCCAGGCACCGGCCACGGTCGGGCACGAGTGCCCGGCCAGCTTGACGGCATCGGCGTAACGGTATTCGATCACCCCGCCCTCGCACGCGCCGAGGATCTCGGCCAGCGGGTCGACGACGACGATCGCAGGGACGGCGTCGAAGAAGGCGGGAGTTTTCATGGCGGCCCTGCTCACTCCGCCACCTCCGCGTGCGGGGCCAACCGCTGCCGCACGAGCTGGACCAGGGCGTCGGCAAACGTGCCGTTTACGGTGCGGCTCGCTCGCTCGGCGGCCTCGCGCGCTCTCAGGATCGTGAACGTCATGATCGGTCTCCTTCAGGTTCAGTGAACGTTGCGGAGTGGCCGCCGTACTGCTTGAGCCCCTCGCCAGCTCAATGCACGCTGAAGTCGATCACGATCTCGCCTGGATCGCGCTGGCGGTACTCGACGCCGATGCGATCGCCGTAGCGCTGTTCGATCTGCGCCAGCAGTGGCAGCGGGTCGTGGTCATTGGAGAATCGCATGGTCTCGCCCGGTTGCAGGCTGTCCAGCGCGCCGAAGATGGCGGCGTGCCGGAAGCGCTTGGCCACGCCACGGGCGTCGAACGGGTAGATGGCGTCAGGTGACAGGTGCAGATGAGCTTGTGACATTGCGGTTTCCTCGAAAGGGAAAGTGAAGGCGCCGGACGCCGCGCGTCAGGCAGAGGGGGACTGGGGGAACTGGGTGGGTTCGAAGGCGCCTCGGCGCGTACGCATCGCCAGCCCGATGCGGTCCAGTTCCGCATCACTCAGCAGGCGCGCAGCCATCGGCAGCAGTTCGGCCTCTTCGCGTGCGATATGCCGCTCGTACAGGCCGACGAAGTGCAGCACCTCGACCTCCGGCAAGGTGGCTGACTGTCCGGCTGCCACCTGCTCCAGCCGGCGGCGCAGCGCGCGCCAGCAGCGTTCGAGTTCACGGTGTTCGGCGGTCAACCCTGTCGTCAGCTCGCGCAGGCAGACGGCGTCGGACCCCGCCATGGCCTCGAGCAGCGCCGGGAACAGGTCCACCTCCTCGTCGGCGTGGTGATGAACGGCGGACGTGTCGAAGTAACGCATCACGGCAGCTGCGGCTTCCCGCGCCTGCAGGTCGGCACCCTGCCGGTCCAGATGCGCAACGAGGCGGCCCAAGGTGGAACATTGGGCTTCGACACGGCCGTGACACGCCGCCAGCATCTCCAGCGGCACTTCGAAGCCGACCGCCGGCGCGCTGTGCCCCGGCAGGTCGATGGGCGTCATGGCGCGTCGGCGCTCACGCATCGAACTTCCCCGTTCTGGCGGGCTTGCGAAGGCTTCTGGGCGCCGCCACCGGGGCCAGCCCGGCGCGACGACGCAGCGACACTGCGCGCCCCGGGGCCGGCGTCGCCAAGGGCTCGACGATATCGGCCAGCGTCTTGCCGTCGAGCTCGTTGAAGTAGGCCCACAACGCCGCATTGAACAGGCCTTTCAAGCGGCAGGACGGACTCAGCGTGCACTGGTTGGTGCCCGGGTCGAAACACTCGACGAGACGGAAGTCGGTCTCGGAGGCACGCACCACATCGCCGACACGGATCGCGGCGGGATCCTTCAACAGGCGCAGGCCGCCGCCGCGGCCCCGAGTTGTCTTGAGCACGCCCTGGCGGCCGAGATCGGTGACGATCTTCATCAGGTGATTCCTGGACACCCCGTGGTGCTCGGCCAGCTCGCTGATGGTCACCAACTGCTGCGGACGGGCCGCGCAATACATCAGCACACGCAAGGTGTAGTCGGTGTACTCGGCGAGACGCATGCATGCCCCTAAAGAGGCATCGAGTGTATTGCTTTGGGGCCGGCTCGGCTATAAGATGCATCAAACATAATTCTTATAAGGTCTTCACGACGGCCTGACGGCCGCGGTGATGCCCGACGCGCGATGTCCACACTTTC
>JBDTUO010000530.1:0-2394 GCA_040007675.1 Rubrivivax sp. | reverse complement strand
CTGATCGACGAGCAGGAGGCCAAGCGGCGCCGGGCCGAGGTCGGCGACGAGGCCGACTTCTTCGGCAGCATGGACGGCGCCAGCAAGTACGTGCGCGGCGACGCGATCGCCGGGCTGCTGATCCTGTTCATCAACATCATCGGCGGGCTGATCATCGGCGTCGCGTCGCACGGCCTGTCGGTCGCCCAGGCGGCAGAGAACTACGTGCTGCTCGCGGTCGGCGACGCGCTGGTCGCGCAGATCCCGGCGCTGCTGATCTCGGTTGCCGCCGCGATGGTGGTGTCGCGCGTCGGTGGCGAGCACGACATCGGCACCCAGATCCGGCGCCAGGTCTTCGCGTCGCCGAAGTCGATCGCGCTGACGGCCACGATCGTCGGTGGCCTCGGGCTCGTGCCCGGCATGCCGAACCTGGTGTTCCTGCTGATCGGCGCCGCGCTCGCGGCGCTGGCCTGGACGCTGCACCAGCGCGCGCTGAAAGCAGCCGAACCGGCGCCGCGGCAGGGCGCCGCGGGCGACACGCCGCTGGCCAGCGCCGAGGCGAGCTGGGACGACCTGACGCCGGTCGACACGCTCGGCCTGGAGGTCGGCTACCGGCTCATCGCGCTGGTCGACAAGTCGCGCACCGGTGCTGGCGGCGGCGACCTGCTCGGCCGCATCAAGGGCGTGCGCAAGAAGTTCGCGCAGGACGTCGGTTTCCTGCCGCCCCCGGTGCACATCCGCGACAACCTCGAGCTCAAGCCGGGTGTCTACCGCATCACCTTGCGCGGCGCGGTGATCGGCGAAGGCGAGGCCTTTCCGGGCCAGCTGCTCGCGATCAACCCCGGCGGCGCAACCCAGCAGCTGCCCGGCACCAGCACGCAGGACCCGGCCTTCGGACTGCCCGCGGTGTGGATCGACGACCGCCACCGCGAGACGGCCCAGATGGCCGGATTTACCGTCGTTGATTGCCCGACCGTCGTCGCCACCCACCTCTCACACTTGATACAAGTGAACGCGGCCCGCCTGCTGGGTCGGGTCGAGACCCAACAACTCGTCGAGCACGTGACCAAGCTGGCCCCCAAGCTGATCGAGGACGTCGTCCCCAAGATGGTTCCCATCGCGACGCTGCAGAAATTGTTGCAGCTGCTGCTGGAGGAGGGCGTGCACATCCGCGACATGCGATCGATCGTCGAGTGCCTGGCCGAACATGCGGGCACCGTGACCGACCCCGCCGAGCTGGCGCGCCGCATCCGCGTGCACCTGGCGCCGGCGATCGTGCAGCAGATCTACGGCCCGGTGAAGGAGCTCGACGTGATCGCGCTCGACCCCGAGCTCGAGCGCCTCGTGACCGGCGCGCTGACCTCGCCGCACGGCGCCGCGCTCGACCCCGGTGTCGCCGACACGCTGACCCAGAGCGCGGCCGACACCGCGCGCCGGCAGGAGGACCTCGGTGTGCCGGCCTGCCTGCTGGTGCCCGACCTGATCCGCACCCCGATGGCGCGCCTGCTCAAGCGTGCCGCGCCGCGCCTGAAGGTGCTCGGCCACAGCGAGATTCCTGATACCCACACGATCCGCATCGGATCGATCATCGGAGGAGCCGCATGACCCCCCACGCTCGCTGGCGCTCGCTGCCCCCCCGCGGGGGGCGAGCCTCCCTTGAGACGGCGCGGCGGGAGGCTGCATGAACGTCAAGCGCTTCACCGCCCGCAGTTCGCGCGAGGCGCTGATGGCGGTCCGCCAGGCGTTCGGCAACGACGCCATCGTCGTGTCCACGCGCCCTTGTCCCGAAGGCGTCGAAGTGCTCGCGATGGCGCCGGACGGCGTGCAGCAGTTCGAGCGCATCGCCTGCCCGCCGGTCGCGGCGCCGAAACCGCCGGCACGCGCCGCTGCGGCAGCGTCGGCCGCCGCGCCGGCCAGTTCGGTCGATGCCGATGTCGCGGCACTCGGCATGAGCACCTTGTCGTTCCAGGACTACGTGCGCGAGCGCATGCTCAAGCGCCGCCAGGCCGAACTCACCGACGAGCGTGCGCCGGCCAGTGGCGCGACGGCGGTTTCGGCCCCGATGCCCACCCGCCCCGCAACCAGCGCCGGCGTGCCGGCGCCACGCCCTTCATCCCTGGCGCAGACCGAAGCCCGCCCGCCACCACCGGCGCGCCGACCCGCCGAGTCGATGGCCGAGTGGGCCGATCAGACCGCTCCGCTGCAGGCACCGGTCGCCGCCGTGTGCGCGCCGCCGCTGCCGCGTGCGACCGACCCGATCGAATGGCGGCCGACGCCTTCCGATGCGGCAGCACCCGCTCGGCGCGAACAGACCGCGATGCTCGACGAGCTGCGCTCGATGCGCGGCCTGATCGAACAGCGCTTCGGCGCGCTCGCGTTCATGGAGAAGCTGCAGCGCCAGCCGCGCCAGGCCCA
>JBDTUO010000529.1:0-2408 GCA_040007675.1 Rubrivivax sp. | reverse complement strand
CGGTACCGCCCACAGTTCGAGCGCGCGCCCGGCCGACACCGACACGTTGCCGAGCGGCCGCAGCACCAGCGCGCGGCCGTCGGCACTGACGCTGGCCACGAACCGGGCGTCGATCGTCGCGGCAGCGTCCGGCGTGGCCGCCAGCACCACGACCACCGGCGCCTGGGGGGGCGGCGTGCGGCTGGCGACGACCAGCAGCGCCAGCACGGCTGCAGTCGCGACGCCGCTGAACGCGCGCCACGGCGCAGCGCGCTGCCACCAGCGCGCCGCCGCCGGCGCAGCAGAAGCCGCAGTCGCCGGCCCGGTGCCGCCGAACGTTCGCTCGGCGATGCGCTCCCAGACCCGCGTCGGCGGCTCGACCGCCGGCACGCCGTCGGCCAGCAAGGCCAGCCGCTGCTGCCACTCGGCGGTGGCCTGGCGCAGTGCCGGGTGCGCCGGCAGCAAGGCCTCTAGCCGACGGCGTGCCGGGCCGCGCAGCGTGCCGAGCACGTATGCCGCAGCCAGCCGATCGGCGAGCACGGGACGGCCGTAATCCATGTCAGGTGCCTTCTAGGCCGGCCGCGGGGCCCAGGCAGTCCTTCAGCGCCACCAGACCGCGCCGCACCCAACTCTTGACGGTCCCGAGCGGCTGCTGCAGGTGCAGCGCCAGTTCAACGTGCGAAAGACCTTGGTAGTACACCAGCGCCAGGCACTGTCTCTGCTCGAACGTCAGTCGCCCCAGGCAGCTCTGCAACGCATGCGCCTGGCCGGCCTGCTCCAGCATTTCGAGCGGTCCGGGCGCATCGCTCGCCACTGTCGACAGGCGATCGAACTCGTCACCGTCGGCATGCGTCACCACGGCGCTCACCGTGTCCGGCTCGGTGCGACGGCGACGCAGGCTGTCGATCGCGCGGTTGCGCGCGATCCCCGTCAGCCACGCCATCGGGGGGCTGCGGGCGGCGTCGTATCCCTGGGCATGGCGCCAGATGTTCACGTACACGTCCTGCAAGAGGTCCTCGGCGAGGGCCCGGTCCTTCTGAATACGCAGGATGATGCCGAACAGATGCGCCGTGCTTGCCCGGTACACCGCCTCGAAGGCAATCCGGTCACCCAGGGCCACGCGCGCCAGTGCGGCGGCCAGCGCGTCACCCGAGGTGCGATCGTGAGGGGGAGTGGTGACGGGAGCTGGGCTCATGTGCAGGGCTGGCGCGCAGTATGCCCAGCGACCTACCCGCCGGTGCGCAGGACAAGGCCTTGCCGGCATGTCGGCGGGCGGAGACGATCGCCCCGATGAAACTGGCCGCTTTCGCCGTTGCCAGCGCGCTGCTGGCGGTCACGCCGGGCCCGGGCATGCTGTTCATCGCCACTCGCACCCTGGCCCATGGGCGGGCGGCCGGCTTCGCGTCGGTGGCCGGCGTGGCGGCGGGCAACTTCACCAACGCGGTGGCGGCGGCGCTCGGCCTCGCGGCGTTGCTGGCGCTGTGGCCGGTGGCGCTGCAGGCCTTGCGCGTGGCGGGCGGGGCCTATCTGCTGTGGCTCGCGGTCGCCACCTGGAGTCGTCCCCCCACGACCGCCGGGGACGCCACGTCCGGCGCGGAGCCCGCGACGGGCGCGCCCGTCGGGCCAGCCTGGCGCCAGGGGTTCTGGGTCGCGCTGCTGAATCCGAAGACGGCGCTCTTCTTCGCCGCCTTCCTGCCGTCGTTTCTCGACCCGGCGCGGGGCACGGCCGCGCAGAGCGTGGCGCTGGGGGCGCTGTTCGTCGCCATCGCCGCGCTGTCGGACAGCGCCGTGGTGCTGGCCGCCGGCGCGCTGGCCGGGCGGCTGCGCTCACGTACCACGGCCCGTGCCGGGCGCGCGCTGGCGGCCGCGGTCTACGCCGGGCTCGGTCTCTACGCGGGCTTCGGTTGAGGGGTCGGACCCCGGCGCAACGCGTGCGAGCGCGCGAGCGTGCCACCACGCGGCCGCGCGGCCGCGCGTGTCGACCGCGAGCTTGTCGAGCAGGTTGGCGACATGGCGCTTGACGGCGGACGGGCTCAGGCCGAGTTCGCGCGCGATCAGCGCGTTGCTGCGGCCCTCGGCGATCAGCGCCAGCACCTCGCGTTCGCGCGCCGTGAGCGCGCCGTCGTCGGCGTCGAACCCGTGCAGGCCACGGGCCGACGCTGGCGACGGCACGGGCAGTGGCGCAGGTTCGGTCGACGCCACGGCCCACGCGGCGCGCGCGCGCAGGCGGTCCGTGGCCGCAGGGGTCAGCACGCCGTCCCAGGCGGCGCCCGCCAGCCGCGCCAGCAGGCCGGCGCCGGCAAAGGCCGCGGCGCCGGGCTCGTCGTCGTCGGCGCCTTCGAACAGCGGAGCGAGCACGGCGGCTGCCGCCGGCCGGTCGCCGCGCGCGAGCAGCGCGTCGGCCAGCCGCAGCCGGACCTCGCTGCGCT
>JBDTUO010000528.1:0-2411 GCA_040007675.1 Rubrivivax sp. | reverse complement strand
GTCGGCAGCACGCTGCCGTCGCTGGGCGACTCGGCGTCGGATGACTTCAGCGTCGGCGACGAGAAGCGCGTCGGCGAGCAGATCATGCGCGAGGTCGTGCGCGACCCGCAGTACCTCGACGACCCGGTGTTGCTGGCCTACGTGCAGTCGCTGTGGCAGCCGCTGGTGACGTCGGCACGCCAGCTCGGCCAGATCGGCGCCGACACCAGCGCCGCGTTCAGCTGGGACGTGTTCCTGGTGCGCGACGGCAGCGTCAACGCCTTCGCGCTGCCCGGCGGGCACGTCGGCGTGCACCTGGGGCTGATCGCGATGACGACGTCGGCGGACGAGCTGGCGTCGGTGCTGGCACACGAGCTGTCGCACGTCACGCAGCGCCACATCGCGCGCAGCATCGGCAGCGCCAAACGCATCGGCATGGTCGGGCTGGCGGCGATGCTGCTGGGCGTGCTGGTGGCGTCGCGCGCCGGCAGCGCCGACGCCGCGCAGGCCGCGGTGGTCGGCGGCCAGGCCGCGCTGGCGCAGGGGCAGCTGAACTTCTCGCGCGACATGGAGCGCGAGGCCGACCGCATCGGCTTCGGCGTGCTGGGCGGCGCCGGCTTCGCGCCGGCCGGCATGGCGTCGATGTTCGAGAAACTCGAGCAGGCCAACCGGCTCAACGACAGCGGGGCCTACCCGTACCTGCGCAGCCACCCGCTGACGACCGAGCGCATCGGCGAGGCGCGCAGCCGCGCCGGCGATGCGCGTCGCGCGCCGGCCACGGGCGGTGCGGCGCCGCCGTCGCCGGTGCTGCACGCGCTGATGCGCGAACGGGCGCAGGTGCTGATCGACACCGGCGCCGGCACGCTGCGCCGGCTGCAGGAAGGCGGCGCATCGGAGGCGGCCTCGCCGTCGGCGGGCCCTGTCGCGCCGGCCGCAGCGGCGGCCACCGTGGCGCTGGCGACGGCGTACCGCCAGGCGCTCGCGTCGGCGTGGCTGCGCGACGCGCCGGCCACGCGCACGGCGCTGGCCGCGCTGCGGCGGCGCGCCGACGCGATGTCGCTCGACCTGACGACGCAACGCGCGCTGCAGGCGTTGGCGGTGGAGGCGCCGCTCGTGCTCGGCGACACGGCGGCGGCCGAGGCCGCGTTGCCGCCGCTGGTCGCGGACGGCGGCCGCGTCGCCACGCTGCTGCAGGCGCAGGTGGCGGTGGCGCAGGCGAGGTCGCCGAACGGTACCCCGTCGCCCGACGCCGCGGCGGCAGCGGTGCGCCGCAGCACCGAGGCGCTGCAGGTCTGGACGGCCGACCACCCGCAGGACGCGGCGGCGTGGACGCAGCTCGGCGAGACCGCCGACGCCGCCGGCCAGCCGCTGCGTGCGCAGCGCGCGCGCGCCGAGGCCCGCGCGGCGTCGGGCGACCTGGCGGGCGCGGTCGACCTGCTGCGGGCAACCCAGCGCGGGGCGCGCGTCGGCGGCGCCGAGATGATCGAGCTGCAGGTCATCGACGCGCGGCTGCGGGCGCTCGACCGTGAACTGCGCGAGCGGCGGGCCGAGGCGAAGAACGGGCGCTGACGGCGTCAGCCGCGACCGGCGAAGAGGCGCTCGACCGCGGCGTCGATGACGACGCCGCACAGGCTGTAGATCAGCGAGCCGATCAGTGCGGCCCAGAAGCCGGCGACCTGCAGGCCACCCAGCAGCGAGGCGGCGGACCAGAACATCAGCGCGTTGATGACGAACAGGAACAGCCCCAGCGTCAGCAGCGTGACGGGCAAGGTCAGCAGCACCAGCAGCGGCCGCACGAGCGTGTTCAGCAGCCCGAGCACGAGCGCGGCCACCAGCGCCGACCCGAATCCAGCGACCCGAACCCCCGGGTAAACCTGGGCCACGAGCAGCAAGGCGGCCGCCAGAAGCAGCCAACGCACCACAATCTTCATGGGCACGAGCATAACCGTGGCCTTGCGCGCTTCTCAGCCCCGTGCACACGCATTACCATCCCGCTCGCGGCGGGACGCCCCGGGCCGAAAGGATCAACGGGGCGACCGGATACCGCGATCCACGACAAACACGATGGAGAGTCGAGATGGCAACTGCGAAAACAGCCGCTGCAAAAAAGGCAGTGGCCAAGAAGGCTCCGGCTAAGAAGGCAATGGCAAATAAGCCTGTGACGGCAAAACCCGCGGCGAAGCCGGTCACGAAGAAGGTCGCCGCGAAAGCGCCCGCCAAGGCCGCCCGCAAACCCAATGCGGCGTTCATGAAGGCGATGACGCCCAGCGCCGCGCTCGCCGCGGTGATCGGCGACAAGGCCATGCCGCGCACCGAGGTGACGAAGAAGGTCTGGGAATACATCAAGAAGAACGACCTGCAGGACGCGGCCAAGAGAACCATGATCAACGCCGACGCCAAGCTGAAGGAAATCTTCAAGAAGGCGCAGGTCT
>JBDTUO010000527.1:0-2413 GCA_040007675.1 Rubrivivax sp. | reverse complement strand
AACGCCGAGACGGCACTGTCGAGGTCCGAGTAGGCCGTCATCACGATGACCGGCAGGCCGGGCAGGCGCGGCTTGACCTTGCCGAGCAGCTCGATGCCCGACAGCCCGGGCATGCGGATGTCGCTGACGAGCACCTGCGGCTCGTCGCCGTCGTCGAGCGCGGCGAGCAGCTCGCGTGCGCTGGCGAAACTGCGCACGGCGAACTGCTCGCGCGTCAGCGCCTTCTCGAGCACGAAGCGGATGGAGTGGTCGTCGTCAACGATCCAGATGGGTTTCATGCAGGCAGTGGCGCGCCACAGGCGGGCGTTCTCAAGGCAGCGGGATCAGGATCTTGAACACCGTCCGGCCCGGCACGCTCTCGCATTCGATCGTGCCCTGGTGTTGCTGCACGAAGGTCTGCGCCAGCGTCAGCCCGAGGCCCGAGCCGCCCTCCCGCCCTGATACCAGCGGGTGGAAGATGCGGTCGCGGATCGCCTCGGGCACACCCGGCCCGTTGTCCTGGATATGCAATTCCAGTGCCAGTCGGAAGCGCTGCTTGCCAAAGGTCGCCTGGCGGACCACGCGGGTGCGCAGCGCGAGCACGGCGTCGCCGCGCGCGATCCGCCCCTCGGCCGCCAGCTCACCGTCGGCGCCGCCACCGAGCGCCTGCGTCGCGTTGTGCGCGATGTTCAGCACCGCCTGGATCAGCTGCTCGCGGTCGCCGCGGAACTCGGGGATCGACGTGTCGTAGTCGCGCAGCAGCTTCAGGCCACGCGGGTACTCGGCCAGGATCAGCGCGCGCACCCGTTCGCAGATTTCGTGGATGTTGACGTCGCTCACCACATGCGGCCGCCGGTGCGGCGCCAGCAGGCGGTCGACCAGCGCCTGCAGTCGGTCGGCCTCGTGGATGATGACCTGCGTGTACTCGGTCAGCTCACGCGCGCGCGCCGCGCCACGCTCCCGTTCGCCGGAGCGAGCGTCCGCGCGCGCATCGTCGCCGTCGCCGTCGCGGTGACCGTCAGCGGTGCGGCCGTCTGGCCACGGCGCGAGCTCCATCTGGATCAGCTGCGCCGCGCCGCGGATGCCGCCGAGCGGGTTGCGGATCTCGTGCGCCAGGTTGCGCACCAGTTCCTTGTTCGCCTGCGCCTGCTCGTGGATGCGCTCTTCGCGGTCGAGCCGGGTCTGCTGCTCGATCTCGATCATTTCGACCAGCACGTGACCCGGCCAGTCGGTCTGCGACACGATCACGTGCATCGGCAACTCACCGCTGCCACTCCCCAGCGCCGAGCTGCGGTGCATCAGCGCGTCGAAACGGCCGCAGGCCACCTCGTTGGTCGATACCGCCACCAGCGCGTCGGCCAGCGGCAGCGCGTCGACCAGCCAGTCCTGCACGCGGGTGCGCTGCAGCGCGCGGCGCGACAGCCCGGTCACGTCCTCGAGCGAGGCGTTGGCACGCAGGCAGTGGCCGTCTGGCCGCACGACGGCGACCATCGTCGCCAGTTGATCCAGCCCCGCGAAGGCGCCCGTCAGGTCGCAGGCGTCAGCGTCGGCATCGGGCAACGACGGTGCGCCGCTCACGCTGCCGCCGGCCGCGCCGCTCACGGCGGCAGCTTGTCGAGTTCGCGCCGCAGCGCCGCGACGTCGGTTTCCTTGCGCGCCAGCGCCGCCTTCAGGTCGGCGACGCGGTCCAGGTAGCGCTGGTAGTTGCGCTCGTTGCCCTGGCGCTCGGGCTGGCCGTTGTTGTACTCGCGCTGAAGTTCGGTCAGGCGCTGCAGTTCGCGCGTCAGTTCGTCAGACAGGATGCGGCGCCGGTCCGTGTCGCGCTCCTTCTGCTGCGCCGGGTCGACACGCGACTGCGGCGGCCGGGGCGCCGACGCGGCCGAGGCGGCCGGCGGCGGCGGGGGCCGCGTGGTCTGCACGATCGTGACCGGCGCGCCTTCGATCGCCTTGCAGCCGCGCTGCTCGGCCTGGGCCCGGCTCAGGTCGCGGTCGCTCGTGTACACGTTGCCAGGGCAGCGATAGACGACGCCGCCGCTGGCCTGCGCGGCGGCCGGCGCCGCGTGCAACGCGGCCAGCGCGATCACCAGCGCCGAGCTCACGGCGGCGGCCGTCGTCGCCCTCGTCGGGCGCGAGATTCGGTGGAGGTCGAGTCTCTGCATCAGGCCATTGTCGCCCCAAAAATGGGCAGGGGGCGGTCGCCCGCCCCCTGCCACCGTGACACCTTGGCGGGACCTTACAACGAGTAGTACATGTCGAACTCGAGCGGGTGCGTGGTCATGCGGAAGCGCGTGACTTCCTGCATCTTCAGCTCGATGTAGGCGTCGATGTACGCGTCGGTGAACACGCCGCCCTTGGTCAGGAACGCGCGGTCCTTGTCCAGGTAGTCCAGCGCCTGATCGAGGCTGGAGCAGACGGTCGGGATCTTCGCGTCCTC